>NZ_CALNWV010000096.1:0-800 GCF_940793045.1 Neisseria sp. Marseille-Q2251 | reverse complement strand
GGCTTCCTCGACAAAATCGACGCCAACGTCTTCCAAATCAACACCGACGACACCAAGCCGCCTAAAGGCGCGCCTTCCCCGAAAGCCCATGCCTCCGGCACGGCTCAAGGCGGCGTTCCCATCGGCCAGCTTGAGTTAAGCAAAATCAAAGCGACCGGCGCCAACCTGAACCTCGCCAGCTCCTTCGGCGACGGACACATGGTGAAATACGGCGTCAACTACCGCCACGAAACCTCCGAGCCGTCCGACAAAGGCGCATGGTTGAAGATTCTCGGCCTGTATGACCGCGACAAAGAGAAGAAAGCCGAATACGGCGTGTACGCGGAAGGCATTTGGAACCTGCACCCCGTTACCCTGACCACCGGCCTGCGTTACGACCATTTCAAATACAACGCCGCCAGCAAACAAAGCGCGTCGCACGGCCAGCTCAACCCCAGCATCGGCGCGATTTGGGACATCAACGACAACTTCTCCCTCTTGGCAAACCTCAATCAGGCAAGCCGTGCACCCCGCCTGAACGAAGCCCTGTTGGCTAACGAACGCGCAGGCGCCGCCGCCGATTTGGACAGCAACCTCAAAGCCGAAACCGCCCGTCGCGCCGAACTGGGCTTCAAATGGCGCAACGACAACTTCAACGTCAGCGGCAGCGTGTTCCACCAACGCATCAAAGACCTCATCGTCTATCGTTGGGCAAAAATCAACAACAACACCGCCTCCATCACCGAACGCGGCAAGATTTACAACGGCGGCACGCTCAAAACCTACGGCTACGAACTTGACGCATCCTACCGCTGGGGCGG
>NZ_CALNWV010000095.1:0-823 GCF_940793045.1 Neisseria sp. Marseille-Q2251 | reverse complement strand
ACCTCCATCGGCGCCTTCACCCTAACCAGCTTCGGACTCCCAATCTCAACCTCCCCGTTCGCCAGTTTGATATACGCCCCTTTGCAGGTAATCAGAATCTCCTCCTTCGCCGCAATGGTGATTTTCCCCGCGCTACTGGTTAACGTTGCATCCTTCAGCGCGTTCAGCTGCAACTCGTCATTCTGTGCCTGCACTTCCACTTTGCCCTGATTGGCCTGTACCTTGATGCCGCTGCTTTGGGCAAACAGGTTGAGGCTTTCTACTGCATGGGCGGTCAGGCTTTGTCCGGCGGTGATGTCGGTATGGTTGCCGCTGACGAGATGGATGTTTTCATTGGCGGTGTGCAGTTGGCTTTGCTGGGTTGCGGTAGCGATGCCGGCGGGGGCGGTTTGGATCAAACCGGCTTCTTTCAGGTCTTTGAGGGCGTCTTTCAGACGACCTCTTTGGGTTTCTTCATCGGTGTGGTGGTTATTGGCGGTTTGGGCGGCTTTGTTCAGGCTTTTGGCGAGGGAGAGTGCCTGTTCGAGTTGGGAAATGGCATCGTCCATATCCAGCACTTTGCCGTTGGCGTCTTGGTTTTGTGCGCTGACGAGTATGCCTTTACCCGCCCGTACTGCGCCCCAGCCGTCGGTTCTGAGTTCGAAGCCTTCGCCGTTCTCTCCGCGTTTCTCCCTACCGCTGTCGACGATGTGGCCGAGGTTGAGTTGGGACTTCTGGTAGTCGGTGGCGAGTTTGATGTGTTCCTGACCTTTTTGGTCTTCCATCCTGAGTTTGTTGTTTGCCCAGGTACGGATGACGTTCCTTGTGTTCCAATCGGCAGGGA
>NZ_CALNWV010000094.1:0-840 GCF_940793045.1 Neisseria sp. Marseille-Q2251 | reverse complement strand
GGCATGGTGCGCGTCCTTCTGACCGAACAGCTCTACCGCGCCGTCTCCATCCTCCACAACCATCCCTACCACCGCGAATAGCAAAAGCCGTACCCGCAGGCAGGCTTCGTGTGTCCACCGCATAAATCGGGTGCAGGCGTGTCTGTTGCAAAGTCAATACATTAAGAAATAGTAAACTAAGAAATATTTAGATATTGTTTGAATACCTGTCATAAGGACGATAAGATACCGACCTCATTTGATAAGGGATTGATTCAGAAACCGTTCGGGCTTGCCGTAGGAAACCTCGCCGTATGGTTTTGAAGTGAGCCACGATAAAACATCAATCCCCATTTTTATTTCACACAACAATAAACATCAAATTATTCGGTTTATGTTTCAAAAGGGGGCGGAATGAAGGAAATTCAGCGGGGATTTTCTTTGTCTCAATTGGTTTTCACCATCATGATGGTAGGGATCTTGACGTCGATTGCTTATCCGTCTTACCAAAAATATATTGAAAATACCAAGCTGCAGGAAGTGCGGGCCGCCATGCTGGAAAACGCCCAATTTCTGGAGCGTTTTTATCAAAAAAACGGAAGTTTCAAACAAAGTTCCACCCAATGGCCGGATTTGCCGATTAAGGAAATCGGCGATTTTTGCATCAAGGTGCAAGGCGACGCCAAAGGTACGCCGGACGGGCGGTTTACCCTGAAGGCAGTAGCACGGTCGGATCAAAATCCCAAGGTATTGAAGATCAACGAAAGCTTTGTCACGGTATCGTGTGAAACGACCGAAAGCACCTGCGAAGACAAGACGCAGCATTTCGCCAATACGGACAAATCATGCAAGATATTTGAG
>NZ_CALNWV010000093.1:0-874 GCF_940793045.1 Neisseria sp. Marseille-Q2251 | reverse complement strand
AAGCCGTCCTGCTCGGACAATGGCACAGCCTCTCCGATCCCGAACTCGAACACAGCCTCATCACCCGCATCGATTTCAACCTGTTTTGCCGTTTTGACGAACTGAGCATCCCCGATTACAGCACCTTGTGCCGCTACCGCAACTGGCTGGCGCAAGACGACACCCTGTCCGAATTGCTAAAACTGATTAACCGCCAACTGACCGAAAAAGGCCTAAAAATAGAGAAAGCATCCGCCGCCGTCATTGACGCCACCATTATTCAGACCGCCGGCAGCAAACAGCGTCAGGCCATAGAAGTCGATGAAGAAGGACAAGTCAGCGGCCAAACCACACCGAGTAAGGACAAAGATGCCCGTTGGACAAAGAAAAACGGCTTATACAGACTCGGTTACAAACAACATACCCGTACCGATGGGGAAGGCTATATCGAGAAACTGCACATCACCCCCGCCAATACCCATGAGTGCAACCACCTGTCGCCTTTGCTGGAAGGTATAGCCGAAGGCACGACCGTCTATGCCGATAAAGGCTACGACAGTGCGGAAAACCGGCAACATCTGAAAGAACATCAGTTGCTGGACGGCATTATGCGCAAAGCCCACCGCAACCGTCCTCTGACGGAAGTGCAAACCAAACGTAATCGATATTTGTCGAAGACCCGTTATGTGGTCGAACAGAGCTTCGGTACGTTGCACCGTAAATTCCGCTACGCCCGGGCAGCCTATTTTGGTCTGTGTAAAGTGAGTGCGCAAAGCCATCTGAAGGCGATGTGTTTGAACCTGTTGAAAGCGGCTAACAGGCTAAGTGTGTCTGTTGCCGCCTAAAAGGCGGCCCGGATGCCTGATTATCAGGTATCCGGGGAGGATTAAGGGGG
>NZ_CALNWV010000092.1:0-918 GCF_940793045.1 Neisseria sp. Marseille-Q2251 | reverse complement strand
TCCGGGTCGGCAGCCCGCTGGTCCGCTACGAATACAACGGCAGCGGCGACCTGCTGCGCGTCATCGGCCGCGACGGCAACGTCAAACGCAGCTTCGGCTATAAAAACAATCTGATGGTGTCGCACACGGATGCGGCAGGATTGGTATCGGAATACGAATACGACCATTACACCCCGACCGGCAAGGTGTTGCGCAACTGGACTTCTTTGGGCGAGGAATGGCGCTTTACCTATCACGACGGTTATACCGAGGTAACCGACGTATTGGGTCGTACCGAGCAATACCATTACGACTACAACAACGAGTTGACCAAACGGGTGTTTGCCGACGGCAGCGCCGTGTTGATGGAACGCGACGGTTTGGGCCGTCTGCTCAGCCACACCGATGCGATGGGGCGTGTTACCCGCTATCAGTACAGCAACGAGGGGCAGGTTGAGGCCATCGTCCGCCCCGACGGCGCCATCCTGCATTTCGACTATGACGACTGCTACCGCCTGATCCGTAAAAGCGATGCGGAAGGCCGTTATGACGGCTATACCTACGACGAAGCGGGCAACCTGCTGACCCATACCGACCCGCTGAAACATACCACCCGTTTCGAAT
The DNA here is from genome assembly GCF_940793045.1 of Neisseria sp. Marseille-Q2251. NCBI lineage: Bacteria > Pseudomonadati > Pseudomonadota > Betaproteobacteria > Neisseriales > Neisseriaceae > Neisseria > Neisseria sp. Marseille-Q2251. The sequence goes on along the minus strand of NZ_CALNWV010000092.1, from coordinate 315 downwards.
ACGACGACAACGGCCTGTTGCTGTCGGTAACCGATCCGAACGGCAGCAGCACCGCCTATCACTATAATGAAAACCGCCAGCCCGACCTCATTACCGACTGTTCCGGTTACGAAACCAAACTGGCCTACACCCCCGAAGGTCAGCTGGCGTGCATTACCGATGCGCTGGGACAGCACACCGAATACCACTACGACGCCGACCAAAACCTCACCCTCGCCCTCTATCCCGACGGCAGCAAAGAGACCTTCGGCTACGATGCCGCAGGTCGTCTGAAAACCCATACCGACGGCGAAGGCCATACCACTTCCTACGAAT
>NZ_CALNWV010000091.1:0-955 GCF_940793045.1 Neisseria sp. Marseille-Q2251 | reverse complement strand
TCTGTTGGGCGCCCCCTCCTGCTCCTCCTGTCACACCCATCCCCTTCCCGCTCTTCGCCGACCTGGGCGGTGCCAAGACCGTCGCCAAAGACGTCCGCCTCAACCGCAAGCCCGCCTTCGTCTTCAATGCCAGTAAAACCAACCGCACCACCGGTGACGAACCCGCCCTTCCGGGCCGCAAGGGCATACTTTCCCGCACCGCCACAAAACCCGCCTGGCCGATGATGCACTCCTCTTCGGTTAAAATCCGCAAACGCTACATCATTCGCGCCGGCGATATGTTCCACATGAACAACAAGTTCAAGAAGAAACTGCCGCCCAAACCCTGTATTTCCTGCAAAGCCGCCGCCGCTGCCGGCCGCCCGGTGAATCCGATACACGGGCTGAAGTTTTTGGAGGGTGAAACCGACTTTGCTTTTGAAGGCATTCTGCCGCTGGTTTGGAGCCGCAGCTATTATTCCGACCAAGACGGTACCGGCTGGCTCGGCGAAGGCTGGAGCGTGCCGGGCTGCCAACGTATCATCCGCGATGCGGCGGGATTGGCCTATATCGACGATCAGGGCCGTCTGTTCCCGCTGCCGGAAGTCGATGAAGACGATGAGGAACCGGTATTGTTCGAGAGCGAACAGATCTGGTTCAGCAAAAATCCGGACGGGCATTATGTCATTGCGTCGCTGGACGGTTCGATAGCGCTGCGTTTTGCGCCTTTGGTGGTGGCGGAAGACGGTTCGGACGAAGACGCCACCCTCTTCCCGCTGGTGGCGGTGGAAGACGCCAACGGCAACCATCAGCGTTTCGTCTATCATCCGCTGACCGGTCTGCCGCAATACGTCATTGACGGCAACGGCCGGGTGTTCTCGCTGAACTTCGGCAATGTGGCGGACGAACAGTCGCCTAAAATGCGGCTGCTGTCGGTTTCGTTGTTGGAAGGTTTGCCGGTCTTCGGCGAAACGGT
>NZ_CALNWV010000090.1:0-1036 GCF_940793045.1 Neisseria sp. Marseille-Q2251 | reverse complement strand
TTACTACAACCGGGAGCGTTGCAGTTTGAAATTGAAAAAGCTGAGTCCTGTCGCATACAGAACCCAGCTTGCACAGAGCGCCTGAATAGGCTTTTATGAGTGTCCAAGATTTGGGGGCCAGTTCAAAAACTTGAAATCCGTTTCAGACGACCTCCTCTTAAAACAAACCCTGCTTACAAAGGAAATGAGCACATGAACCCCATCCGCCCCTTCTTAGACCATACCCCGCAAGCCCACGAGTCCTGCCTTATCGATGAAACTTCGGTCATCATCGGCGAAGTATCGCTTGCCGAAGACGTATCCGTTTGGCCGTATGCCGTTTTGCGCGGCGATGTGAACAGCATCAGCATCGGCGCGCGCAGTAATGTGCAGGACGGCAGCGTCTTACACGTTTCACACAAAAACGCGGAAAAGCCTGAAGGTTCGCCCCTGATTATCGGCGAAGACGTTACCGTCGGACACAAAGTTATGCTGCATGGCTGCCGTATCGGCGACCGCGTGTTAATCGGCATGGGTACGACCATTTTGGACGATACCGTCGTCGAAAGCGACGTAATGATAGGCGCAGGCAGCCTCGTGCCGCCACGCAAACGATTGGAAAGCGGCTATCTTTATGTCGGCTCGCCCGTCAAACAAGTCCGCCCGTTGACTGACAAGGAAAAAGAGTTTTTGAAATATTCGTCCGCGCATTATGTACGGCTGGCAGGACAGCACAAGCAGTCAAAATAAGCCCTTTGCGCGCCCTATCGCTATAATGGATGGGGCTTTGCTGCCTGCTCCCGATTTTCAGACGACCCATCCCGATACCAATCGAGACCTTTGCAAAAAAGCCCTTCCTTCGACAGCTGAAACCCAAACACAGGTTTTCAGCTGTTTTTGCCCCAAATCACTCCTAATTTTACCCAAATACCCCCTTAATCCTCCCCGGATACCTGATAATCAGGCATCCGGGCCGCCTTTTAGGCGGCAACAGACACACTTAGCCTGTTAGCCGCTTTCAACAGGTTCAAACACATCGCCTTCAGATGGCTTTGCG
>NZ_CALNWV010000089.1:0-1117 GCF_940793045.1 Neisseria sp. Marseille-Q2251 | reverse complement strand
GCTTCTCCGGTGTCGACTACCGTTTCCAAAAAAGCCGCAGCTACACCGTCCGCGAGTATGTGACCCAGTATCTCGAAAGCGACTTCGACTTTATCAACCGTCTGTGTGAGGAAGAAGGCATTTGGTACGCCTTCGAACAGCATGAGCAACATGGCGACGTGGTCGTCTTCGGCGACAGTCCCGAACACTACTTCCGAGACCCAAGCCTGCCCGTTTCCTACCGACCCCATGCCGGACTGGAAAGCGTCGGTACCGAAGCACTCTTCAACTTAAGCATCCGCCACAACCCCATCGTCGAAGGCATACGCAGTGCCGACTACAACTACCGCACCGCCGATACCGACCTCTTCGCCGAAACCGACAACAAACAATCCGAAGAATCTGCCGACAACACCGTCTTATTGGGCAAACAGCAAAACTGGGGCCTCCATCCCAAAACCCCCGACGAAGCCAAAGTTCAGACGACCCTGTTGAACGAAGCCGTCCTCTGCCGCCAAACCGTCGCCAACGGCAGCGGCAACGTCGTTTCCATGGCGCCGATGAAAGTGTTCCAAACCGATACCGCCTTCCCCGAAGCCCCCGACGGCTGGCTGGTACTCAGCATGGAACACAGCGGCAGCCGCGATACCGCCTACACCCATACCTTTACCGCCATACCCGCCCAACTCGCCTTCCGTCCCGAACGCACCACACCGCGCCCCCACATCGCCGGCACACTGCCCGCACGGGTAACCGCGGCGGAGAACTGCACCTACGCCTACATCGACGACATGGGACGCTACCGCGTCAAACTGCCGTTTGATTTGGACGAATGGAGTCCCGGCGGCGAAAGCCGTCCCGTCCGACTGGCCAAACCCTATGCCGGTCCCGAATACGGTATCCACTTCCCCTTACACGAAGGCACCGAAGTCATGCTGTCCTTCGTCCAAGGCAACCCCGACCGTCCGTATATCTCCGGCGTCATGCACGACAGCGCCCATCCCGACCACATCCCTGCCGATTGGAACACAAGGAACGTCATCCGTACCTGGGCAAACAACAAACTCAGGATGGAAGACCAAAAAGGTCAGGAACACATCAAACTCGCCACCGACTACCAGAAGTCCCAACTCAACCT
>NZ_CALNWV010000088.1:0-1179 GCF_940793045.1 Neisseria sp. Marseille-Q2251 | reverse complement strand
GTCCGTAAACGGCGGTCAAATCGCCGTAGCCGTCGTAGTCGTAGCGCACCAGTTCCTTGCCGTTGAAGGTGACGGAGGTGAGGCGGTTGACGTAGAAACGCTCGTCTTCGGAAACGAAGACATCCCGTTCTCCGGCAGGGTCGAAATCGGGATCGTTGTCGTGCAGACGGATGGAGGAGAATACGGGTTGGAAGTGTCGGCCGCTGCCGTCGTAAATGCTGTGCGGCAGCCCGTTGTCGTCGTAGCAGAGGCGGATATGGCGGCCGTTGCGGTCAAGCTGGGCGACCAGTTGGAAAATGCCGCAGCCGGAATCGACTTCGGCAAACAGTAGCCGTGCGCCGCCGTCGGGGGAGGCGATTTGGTAGAGGTCGTCTGAAATCTGTGAAAAGAAGATTTGTTCGTAAGGATCAAAATAGGCGTCATCCAGACCGTAGGGATCTTCTTCGGCGGAAGCAGGTTTTGGTGCGGCCTCTTCTTCATATAAATCGTCTTCATCGTCGTCGGCTGCGGAATAAGGCTCGTCCGCTTCGTCGCTGATATCCGGCAACGGAATTTCCCTGCCCTGTTCATCAATATAAAGGAAACCGTCGGCAGTACGGACAAGACGCATGGAGAACGGCAGCGACCAACCTTGTCCCAGCCAGCCGTTTCCTATTTGGTCGGAATAGTAGCTGCGCTGCCAAACAAGGGGAAGCGGGGAATCAAAGGCAAAGTCGGTCTCAGTATCGTCAAATAGGACTTTGATACCGAGTACTGCATTTACGGGATTACCAACATTTGTGGCAGCAGCTACCTTACAAGGAATACAGTGCCCATGACCCGAGGTAACTACCCCACCGTCAAAACCCATGCCCATGCCGCCGCTAAAACCACTGACCATTTTACGGGAAGGCGGCTTGGGGCCCGGCTGACCGGGTATCATGGACGCAAGGGAAACCAGTTCGGATATGGCATCAACTGCATCGGCTGCAGCAGAATCAGGCGCAACTATGGAAAGGGCAGTGGAAGCAACATCGGCAACCATCTCTATCACATCCACTGGTCCGGCTGCATTGGTCAGCGGCTCGGGTGGATTGGCAGAGCCTTGAGACACCATGGCTGGTGCGGCTGGTTTGGGGATGAGAATACCGAAAGTATTACCGAAAGAGGCCATGGGTTTAATCCCTCCGTCGAGATTCT
>NZ_CALNWV010000087.1:0-1415 GCF_940793045.1 Neisseria sp. Marseille-Q2251 | reverse complement strand
GGTTGTGTCGATGGGTTGCCCGGCTGCTCCCTGAGCTACGCAACGGTTGTTTGCCTTGGTCGGATGCGGGCGGCGGCCGGGCGGTTTGTTGCTATGATACGGGAGTTCCGATATACAAGGTCGGATTTTCAGACGACCCCTGGCTTATCTTGCCTGCTCCATAGCAGCCATTAATGCATTAAAATTTTGCATCAGCGTTGCTTTATCGAACCAGCCGGCCAGTGTAAACAGCTGTATAAAAATCCCTATAATCACAACCATACAGCAGAAGTACAAAAGATAGCCTTTGAATACCGTCCAGACTTTGACCTGACCCATTTGCATCAAGCCGACAGCCTGCACCCAAAACGCCCAAGTCTTCCAAAACATCAACAGCGGCGTAATCTGCGGGATATAAAACACAAGCAGCGCCGGAATCATCAAAGCTTCCGATGCCAAGATGAATCCCCATAAAGGCAGGCGCGGCGCGCCGTTTATACTTAAAACATAACGCATCACACGGCTCAAAATCAGCCACTTTATGACGGTAACCAACACGCCAAAGACGACAGCCGCAGTGCTGACGCCAAGCAAGGGAGACATGTCTGCCGCATTAATCATGCCCAACAGCAGCAAAATCGCCAAAATAACAGGCAGCGTATAGAAATAATCAGCAGGATTCTTATAGCGCAGACGCAGAATATCCCACATATCTTTTAAAAAAACATACAACATCAAACAGATATCTTCAGAAACAAAAAAGCGATTGTATCTTAAAACGACACATAGGTCGTCTGAAATCGACAATCCATCCCCGATGGAAAAATTATGGGTATCAACGGTCGATATCCGGCGGATTGTGTTGAAAACCATCGAAATTTAATTTAAGTTAAAACAAAAGTTTATAAAATATCTCCGCACCATTTCAAAATAAACCTTGCATGAACCGGTTGTTTTTGGTTTAATGCTCACTTCCCTGTAATGCAGATAAGGCCAGATAGCTCAGTTGGTAGAGCAACGGATTGAAAATCCGTGTGTCGGCGGTTCGATTCCGCCTCTGGCCACCACAAAAACCGCTTAAGGCGGTTATTTTTTTATCTCATGCCATCAAGCATCATCAAACCAATCCCGTCAATAAGACATCACACAGTTTTCAGTTTCATTCTGTTATCTGATTCCGCCCCTTTCCGCTAATCGAAACATCTTTTGTATTTGACATACAAAACGAAGGTCGTCTGAAACCTTTCAGACGACCCCATCCGACCAAGGAAACCCATAAACATCACCGTCCTCACCCCCCCCCCCGCAAGGCATGGTGCGCGTCCTTCTGACCGAACAGCTCTACCGCGCCGTCTCCATCCTCCACAACCATCCCTACCACCGCGAATAGCAAAAGCCGTACCCGCAGGCAGGCTTCGTGTGTCCACCGCATAAAT
>NZ_CALNWV010000086.1:0-1835 GCF_940793045.1 Neisseria sp. Marseille-Q2251 | reverse complement strand
TTGACATCCTCCCCTTGCTAAAGCAAGGAGATTCCTACGGCGGTTAGTGATGTTCTACCAACTCGCTTCGGTGGGTTCGTGCTGCTGACAACCTGACTGCATTGTTCACTTCACACGCGCTACGGACACGTCCTGCCCTGATTTTTGTTTTTCAGGCAGCCTGAATGGCTTGCCCACGTTTTAACACATTGATTGCACCAACAACATCGGCATTGTTTTGATAGCCACACTCTACGCATTCAAAATTCGCCTGCGTTTGGCGGTTGTCTTTTGTCGTATGTCCGCAACTAGGACAACATCGGCTGGTATTTTGTGGCGGAACAGCAAACAAAAACCCACCATTCCAAGCCAATTTATGCGCTAACTGTCGCCTAAATTCCGCCCAAGACTGGTCTAAAATCGCCCGATTTAAGCCTGATTTCTGTTTCACATTTTTGCCATGTTGTTCAGCATTACCTTTTGCCGATTTAGACATATTCGCCACTTGCAAATCTTCAACGTACACAATCGCGTGGTTTTTGCTGATTTGGCTGCTGATTTGATGCAAGTAGTTTTTACGGATATTGCTGATTTTATGGTGCAATTTGGCAATTTTGGCTTTTAACTTTTGCCAATTTTTAGAAAATTTGGTCTTGTTTTTGAAACGTTTTTGTAGTTTAGCTAATTTGCCTTTTAGGTTCTTAAATGCGTTAATCGGTTCAAAATATTCGCCGTTGGACAAAGTAGCAAAACGAACGATGCCCATATCAATACCGATTTCTCCGCCGTTGGGTTTTGGCGTTTCCGTCTCAAATTCTGTTTGAATGGAAACATACCACTTACCGCATTTTTGGCTGACGGTTACATTTTTCAGGCTGCCTGAAATAGCTCGGCTATTGCGATAACGCACCCAACCTATTTTTGGTAAATAGATACGATTATTTTGTTGTTCCAATTTGCAGCCTTGCGGAAAGCGAAAACTGTCTTTTTCACCCTTTCGTTTAAATTTTGGAAAGTCCGAACGTTTGGCGAAAAAGTTTTTGAAACTGGCTTCTAAATCTTTCAAAGATTGCTGCAAAACCTGACTGTGGCAATCTTTTAGCCAAACTAGCTCACGTTTCCATTCAGGCAGCAAATTCGCAATTTTGGCGTAACTGAATTTGAAAGAGTTATCTTTTTGATATTGTTCATTTTGATACGCCAAAGCGCGATTGAATACGAAACGCGAACAGCCGCAAAATTGTTTCATTTTGCGGACTTGTGCGCCGTTGGGTATTAATTCAAATTTGAACGCTTTGAGTATTTGCATGGTTTCGTAGATAATGGAATTTTTGATTATTCTACACTTGGTCTATGGAAAAAGAAACCGATTTAAGACGTGGTAGACACGTTGTTTTTAACTTACATGTTCATTTAGTCTTTGTCGCAAAATATCGCCGAAAAGTGTTCACAAAAGAAATTTTAGACGATATGCGACAAATTTTTGAAAGCGTTTGCACCGATTTTGAGGCACAACTAGTGGAATTTGACGGTGAAAATGACCATGTTCATTTGCTTGTAAACTATCCACCCAAAGTGTCTATTTCAAAACTCGTGAACAGCTTGAAAGGTGTATCTAGTCGTATGATTAGGCAAAAAAATTATCCCAGTATTCGTGAGAAACTTTGGGGTGGTGCGTTGTGGTCGCCGTCTTATTTTGCAGGTAGTTGTGGCGGTGCACCTATTTCCATTATTCGGCAATATATTGAGCAGCAAAATACGCCTGACTGAAATTGAACGTTTTTAGGACTGCTTCGCAGTCCTCGCCTGATATCTCCGCCGTAAACGGCGAAGTTTTACGGCGCATTCGGATAAAA
>NZ_CALNWV010000085.1:0-2057 GCF_940793045.1 Neisseria sp. Marseille-Q2251 | reverse complement strand
GAAAAAACCACCACCGTCGTTGCCGGTAAGAACGTTACCGTCAGCGAAAAAGTGGACGGCAACAACACCGAGTACACCGTCAACGCCGACAAGACCACCCTCAGCCAAGCGGCGGGCGGTGCGGTTAAAGTCAGCGAAGGTACGAAAGACGCCGACGGCGTAACCGATTACGCTTTGGATCTGACTGACGAAGCCAAAGCCGACATCGCCAAAGGTGTCGCGGCGAAAGACGCGGTGGACAACAAAGGTCTGACCTTTGCCGCCGACAACGGCACGACTGGGGCGAAGAAACTGGGTGACAGCCTGAGCGTCAAAGGCGACGGCAACATCCTGACCCGCGCCGACGAAAACGGCATCGGCTTCTCGCTGGCCGACAAGATTACCGTCGGCAAAGCAGGCAAAGGCAACAAACCGCTCGTGATCGACGGTACCGCCGGTCTGATTTCCGGTCTGAGCAACACAACTCTGGGCGGTGCGGACTTTGCCACTAAAGGTCAAGCCGCCAGCGAAGAACAGTTGAACGCAACCCAAGCCAACCTGGCGAACCTGCTCGGCGGTAACGCGGCCAACGACAAAGGCAACGTCACCACCACCGACATCGGCGGTACCGGCAAAGACAACGTCCACGACGCCATTGCCGCAGTGAAAGAAACTGCCGACAAAGGCTGGAACCTGAACGCCAACGACGAAACCTCGTCTGAAAAAATCGGCGCAGGCGATACCGTAACCTTCAAAGAAGGCAAAAACGTCAAAGTCAGCCGCAACGGTAAAAACATCACCGTAGCGACTTCAGACGACGTCTCCTTCGATAAGGTTACCGTAGGCGGCAGCGTACTGACCGACAACGGACTGACTGTGGGCAACGGCAAAGCAGGCAAACCTGTCAGCCTGACTAAAGACGGTCTGAACAACGGCGGCAACAAAGTGTCCGACATCGCCGCAGGCGAAGCCGACACCGACGCAGTGAACGTTGCACAGCTCAAAGCAGCCGCAGCGAAAGCGACATCCAAAGTGGACAGCGGCAACGACAACATCGTCGTCACACCAGAGCAAAATGCCGACGGCAGCACCACTTACAAAGTGGCGACCGCACCTAACCTGAAAGCCGACAGCTTCACTGCAGGCGATACCGTTGTGAACAACGACGGCGTTAAAGTCGGCGACAAAGTGGCTCTGGGCAAAGACGGTCTGAAAGCAGGCGATGTCAACATCACTGCCGACGGCATCAACGCAGGCAACAAGGCCATCGGCAACGTTGCTGCCGGTGTGAAAGACACCGATGCCGCCAACGTCGGACAGCTGAACCGTCTGACCGCCGCTGCTAAGACAGAAGTCGAAGCCGGTACCAACATCGCCAGCGTGAGCAGCAAACAAGGTGCGAACGGTCAAACCGTTTACACCGTGAACGCAGACGGCGCAAGCGTCTCCGCAGGTTCCGACAACATCGTCGTAACCAAAGGCAACAAAGATGCCGACAACGTAACCGACTACGCGGTTGACCTGTCTAAAGCCGTCAAAGCCGACATCGCCAAAGGCGTCGCGGCGAAAGACGCGGTAGACAATAAAGGCATCAGCTTCGCAGGCGACAGCGGTACGACCGTTGCCAACAAATTGGGCGATACCGTGGCTGTTAAAGGCGATGCCAACATCACCACTACCGCAGGCGCGAACGGCATTCAGGTCGGCCTCAACAAAGACCTGAAAGTAGACAGCGTCAAAGCAGGCGATACGGTTGTGAACAACAACGGCGTCAACGTCGGCGACAAAGTGGCGCTGGGTAAAGACGGTCTGAAAGCAGGCGATGTCAACATCACTGCCGAGGGCATCAACGCAGGCGGTAAGAAAGTGACCGGCGTCGCCGCAGGCACCGTTGCCGCAGGCAGCACCGATGCCGTCAACGGCGGACAACTGCACCAAGTTTACGAACTGATCGGCAGCAACGGCGGCAACGTCAACACCGCACCGCCGTCAGTCGAAGCAGACGGCAAAGCAGGCTTGGGTAATATCAAAAACATTACCCTGGTGGACAACAGCACCAATCCGAACGTGACCAACGT
>NZ_CALNWV010000084.1:0-2086 GCF_940793045.1 Neisseria sp. Marseille-Q2251 | reverse complement strand
ATGTATGCGCAAACTGCTGACGATATTGAATGCCCGGATGCGTGATTATTTTGCCGAAAATGGTATCCAAACGGCTTGATTTGAGTTTTGGTATTTTTGCCCGACGGGGTGAAAAATACAGTTGCTAGGTACGCGGTTTTAAGGTCGTCTGAAATATAGACAGGCTTGCCGTAAAACCAATAATATCCAAAATTTTCACCATCCTTTAACCAGAAATAAAAATCATGAATTTCGATCTTGAAAACCTCTCTTCATTCGCGGGCTGGGAACGTCTTGCTGAAACCGGCATGGCATTCGGTACCAACCTCGTTGCCGCGCTGGCGATTTTCTTTGTCGGCAGATGGATTGCCGCCCGCCTTGTTATTTTGATGAAAGCTGCGCTAACCCGCGCCAAAGTGGACAGAACGCTTGTCAGCTTCCTCGGCAATGTGGCTAATGTCGGCCTGTTAATCCTGATTATTATTGCCGCGCTCGGCAAGCTGGGCATTCCGACCACGTCGGTTACCGCCTTAATCGGCGGCGCGGGCTTGGCGGTGGCTTTGTCGCTGAAAGATCAACTGTCGAACTTTGCCGCCGGCGCGCTGATTATTCTGTTCCGCCCGTTTAAAGTCGGCGACTACATCAAGGTCAACGGCTTCGAAGGCTTTGTTAGCGAAATTAAAATGGTGCAGACCGCGCTGAGTACGCCGGATAACGAAGAAGTTATCCTGCCCAACAGCGTTGTCATGAGCAACTGTATCGTGAATCGTTCTTCCATGCCGCTATGCCGCGTGCAGGTGGTGGTCGGTGTCGATTACAGCTGCGATCTGAAAGCCGCCAAAGCCGCCGTCTTGAAAGCCGCCACCGAGCATCCTTTGTGTGTACAGACTCCAGGCAAAGAGGCGGTAACATATATTACCAACTTGGCCGACAGTGCCATCGAAATCACGCTTTGGGCGTGGACGAACGAAGCCGATTTGGGCGCGTTCCGCTTCGGGCTGAACGAGCAGGTAGTGGAAAACCTGCGTGCCGCCAATATCAATATTCCTTTCCCGCAGCGAGACGTGCATATCATCCAGCAGCAGTAGGTTGGATACTTGTATCTGACAAAAGCCGCTGCCATCTCAAATAGCCGTCGGATTCGAGAATCCGACCTACTGAAACTGGGCATCGGGTGCAGGGTGTGTGCGGTACGCACGCACGCGGTGCTTGCAACCCAAAACCCACCCAAAGTCGTCTGAAAACTTTCTAAACGTTTTCAGACGACCTTTTTACATCCTTTCTGTTTACTGTATTATTCATATTGATTTAAACACTTTTTCTTGAAAGGTAAAAAAATAATGTCGCTCACTTTAAAATCTGTTCTGACCGCCGGTTTGCTCCTTCTTGGATTCCAAGCCGCTGCCCAAGATATTCCGCAAGCGTTTCAAGGCAAATGGGCCGGGCGTTATGAAGGGAAGGTATCGCCCAAACATGTAAGGGCTTTATGTGCCATGGGTTATGCTGCAAATGAGAAAGAGCGTAACGCTGCTGTGGATAATGTCGATGTGTCAGAAGATAGCGGCTTTTATATTGAAATAGGTAAAAAATCAATTGAATTAAATGGTTGGGAATGGGGTGCGAAATATACGAAACTGAATTATCGAATTTATTCGCCCGATAAAATTGCAGGTACGGCACGCGTTCGGGAAGAGGAGCCGGAGCAAGGTACGCAGATTTATAACGATAATTTTGAGTTTTCTTTAAACCGAGGCGTGCTGACGCAAAGATTCCGTGATTTTTCAACGGACGGCTCAGGCAAAAAAGTTTGGCGGACGCGTACACTGATGCGTTGCAAATAATGCTGGGCAAACCGTAGCCGGTCGCAGGTTGGAGGCTTGTATCCGACAACAGCCGCTGCCATCTCAAATAGCTGTCGGATTCGAGAATCCGACCTTGTATATCGGAACACCCGTATCATAGCAACAAACCGCCCGGTCACCACCCGCATCCGACCAAGGCAAACAACCGTTGCGTAGCTCAGGGAGCGGCCGGGCAACCCATCGACACAACCGGACAGTTGCCAGACAACACAACCGAATGCAAGGCAGGTTTATGATGAGTACCC
>NZ_CALNWV010000083.1:0-2179 GCF_940793045.1 Neisseria sp. Marseille-Q2251 | reverse complement strand
TCACCTGAGCTCAACCCGATTGAGAAGGTGTGGGCGAATATTAAGCGGTATCTGCGAACCGTATTGTCTGATTACGCCCGATTTGACGATGCGTTACTGTCCTATTTTGATTTTAATTGACTATAAACGCAATCAACCTCATCGGATTACCCGCCCATTTCCTGCTTTCGCTGCTCATTCCGCCAACGATACCATTCTTGCGGACTCATTTTCTCTTCGTCGGTCATGTTTTCCGAACAGGCGATGATGATGAAATGCTCATCGGCGTACATAAAGCGTTTGATAACTGCCGAAGAAATTTCCCGCCCCTGATGGTTGAACGATACTTTAGGCGGCGGCGCCTGTCTCACACCGAAACCGAACAACCCCGCCAACTGCCTACTGTCTTCCAAACGTCCGCCCGCTTCCAAAGTGAATCGGCGGGGAATCTGCTTCCACGGACGCGTCAGCCGCTGCTTGGCTCGCGCTTCGACGGCGTGTTCGCAACGATTGATGATTTCCACATGCTGCGTCAAAGGCTGCGACATGGCTTCCGCGCGCCCGACGGCAAGCAGGCAGAAGATGCCCGCTGCGATAAGCGGAAGAGCGGATATTGTGCGCTTGTTTGGCGGGTTGTTTTGCATCATGTTTCACTCACTCTTTTCCAAACGAAAAGGTCGTCTGAAAACGATACTGCATCGTTGCCTTGGTTTTCAGACGACCTCTATCAGATTTATCGGTTCGACCCTTTGACCATATCCATCAAAAACAGGCGGCAGTCTAAGTTGCCGTTGTAGAGCGGGATTTTGCGTTTGGGCGAAAGGCGCATGAATTTCGGCATATCGCGGTCGCCGGTAAACATGCCCGCCAGCCAGCCCGCGTAATGCTGTTTCAACCACGCGCCCAACTGCGGGTAAAGGGCTTGCAGGGCTTGGACTTCGGCAAGGCGGACGCCGTAAGGCGGATTGGAAATCAAAATGCCGCCTTCCCCGTTCGGACGGGTGTCCTGCGCGTCTTTGACTTCAAAACGGATAAACGTGTCCACTTCGGCAGCTTGGGCGTTGGCAACGGCGGCGCGGATCATATAGCGGTCATTGTCGCTGCCCGAAATCGCAGCTGGCGCGGGGCGGATTTGCGTTTCGGCTTCGTGTTGCAGCTTTTTCCAAAGGGCGGCATCGAAGTTTTTCAGCTTTTCAAACCCGAAACGGCGCATCAAACCGGGCGCGCGACGGGTGGCAATCCATGCGGCTTCGATGACGATGGTGCCGCTGCCGCAAAATGGGTCTTGGAAAGGCTGCGTGCCGTCATAGCCTGCCAGCAGCAGCAAGCCCGCTGCCAAGTTCTCGCGCATCGGCGCTTCGCCTGTGTCTTGGCGGTAGCCGCGTTTAAACAAAGCTTCGCCGGACGTGTCGATAAAAATTTGAATGTCGCGCTCGTCGATAAAGGCATGGATGCGGATGTCGGGGCGGATTTTGCCGACGCTGGGACGCGCGTCGCAAGCGTCGCGGAACACGTCGCACACGGCGTCTTTGATTTTCAGCCCGACGAAATCCAAACTTTTGACTTGGGCGCGTTTGCCTTCTACTTTGACTTTGAAGGTTTGTTCCAAGTCGAACCAATCCGTCCAGCGGATATTTTTCGCCGCTTTATAAATGTCTTGCTCGTTGCGGTAGCCGCTTTTGGTCAGGCGCAGCAACACGCGGCTTGCGGTGCGCGAATGCAGGTTGATGCGGTACACCTGCTCCATACCGCCTTTGCACGCGACGCCGCCGTCAACGGCGCGGATGTCTTGGCATTTGAATTGTTCGAGTTCTTGGGATAAAGGGGCTTCGAGACCGCGCGGGCAGGTAACGAAGAGGGAATAAGTGGTCATGCGAACCTTTCGGATGAGCGGCGTATTCGAATGGCGGATTAAGCTTCAATCTGGACAGGCGGAGCCATGCCAAACCCGTTTAAACTGAACCCGCCATGCCTCTGCCGCGTATTGCTCCGTCGCCGCTTGGAGGGGCGCGCGGATAAAAATGTGATGGACGTGATTATAAAGGATATAAAGGCAAAAGGTCGTCTGAAAACTGAACTGCACCCCAAAAGTTGGACATCCCCTCCAACTCACAAGGTGCAGTTTTTTTATGAGCAAATATACATTACACTTCAAATACCAAGCCGTACTCCACTACCTGCATATACGCAGCCAACAGCG
>NZ_CALNWV010000082.1:0-2298 GCF_940793045.1 Neisseria sp. Marseille-Q2251 | reverse complement strand
CAAAGTAGCGTCGGGTTATGGCCAAACCGCCGTCAAACGCAGCTACGGCTACGACCGCACCGGCAACCTGACCCACAGCACCGACCAGCGGACGGGCACAACCCAGTTCGAGTACGACAAACTGGGCCGGATTACCCAAGCGGGCAACGAACTGTTCGCCTTCGACCCCGCGCACAATATCCTCGATATCCCGACGGAAAAGGTTAAACCATACCCTACCCCCTCTCCCGTGGGCGAGGGTCGGGGAGAGGGCAAAACGGCTGCGCCACTTTCAGCCGACTTCAATCCCATCACCGACAACCGCCTGAAAACCTACAACGGCACGACCTATTACTACGACGAGCTCGGCAACCTCATCCACCGCGAACTCGCCGACGGCGAAGTGCAGAACTATTTCTACGACCTGTACGACCAACTGGTTAAAGCCGAAATCTTCAAAAAGGACGGCACGAAAGAAACTTGGGCGTACACTTACGACGCCTTGGGCAGAAGGATAGGTAAAGGCCGTCTGAAAAATGAAGAAGTTTCAGAAACGTCATTCTCGCATGATTTAAGCGGGAACGACCTCGAAGATGAAACCCGCTTCATTTGGGACGGCAGCCATTTACTGCAGGAAGTCTACCCGGACGGCAGATATACCTATATCTACACCGCCCCGGATTCCTACGAACCGCTGGCGCAAGTCCGTGACTGGGCAACCGCAGAAGACGAAAGCCGCCAACAAACCCGTTACTTCCACTGCGACCAAATCGGCATCCCAAGAGAGATGACCGATAAGGACGGCAATTTGCTGTGGTTCGGCAACTACACCGGCTGGGGTCGTCTGAAAGAGGAAACCAAGGTAACGGATAGTGCATACCAGCCGTTCCGCCTGCAAAATCAGTATGCCGACCGTGAGACAGGGTTGCACTATAACTTCTTTAGGTATTATGAGCCTAATGTGGGTCGGTTTGTGAATCAGGACCCGATTGGACTAGGCGGGGGAGATAATTTATATGGATCAACACCCAATGCACAGGGATGGATTGATCCTTATGGATTATTTTGGGGACTAGTAATTCGCATTGGTGTAACTATTATTTTAGGAATAGGTAAACTCATTGCAAAAGGGGGAAAGGCTGTTAAACAGTGCATTGGAAAATGCGGTGAAAAAGCTAAAAAAGCACTAAAAAAAGGTAAGGTGCCAATTAAAAATATTGATGAGGTAATGGAAAATCCTAATATTTTAAAAGGGCATACTCCAGAAACATTTTTAAAAGAAATTGGAGGCACTCCAAAAGGATGGAAGCAAGACGTAATGCGTAAAACTCGTGGAGACAATAAAGGATTTACATTAAGAGAATTAAATTCACGGGGTAATGAATTTACTGATCGTTACATTCAATACCACCCAGGGAGTCCTAGGCATTATGGGGGAGCTCCTTATTGGAAAGTATCTTCTGGTAAAGGTGGAACACAAAGATTTCCTGCAGAATAATATGAAAGGTTGATAATGAATATTTATGATGAAATTATCCCCGCAAAGAGTTTAGGGGGAATCAGATTAAAAGACAATATTAAAAATTACTCCAGTATTATTAATAAATATAATTTAAATGGAAAATTAGATTTTTTTCAAACTAATATTTATTCATGCAAATATATATTTACTGATATCCCAATTGAAATTAACGTAGATATTACTTCAGGAGAAATTTACAAAATTTCTGCATTAGAAGGATATCAAGGCAAATTCAGAACTATTAAAATAGGAATGCCTATCAATGATATCTTAAATTCTAATTTAGGTTTCTATTATGATGAATGTGAAGAAGCTTTTTTTTCAAAAATCATTGAAGGAATTGCACTGGAAGTTTCTGAAGATGACCCTCCGTTCGAAGAAGCTATCAAAATGAATATAAAATATATCTCTGTTTTTGATCCAACCGCATTTGATAAATAAATTTAATTCTGTATTGAATATTAATTAATTATGGTTAAACAGAAATTCAAATAGTCGTCCTAGGGTGGGTTGAGACCCAATGTTCCAGTAAGGCCGTCTGAAAAGGTAAATCGCCCCCCTCAACGACCTGACCGAAGGCGGCAAAGGCAAAACCAAAGTAGCGGCGGGCTATAGCCAAACCGCCGTCAAACGCAGCTACGGCTACGACCGCACCGGCAACCTGACCCACAGCAAGCGTAGCAACTGTATTTTTCACCCCGTCGGGCAAAAATACAAAAACTCAAATCAAGCCGTTTGGATACCATTTTCGGCAAAGTAATCACGCATCCGGGCATTCAATATCGTCAGCAGTTTGC
>NZ_CALNWV010000081.1:0-2336 GCF_940793045.1 Neisseria sp. Marseille-Q2251 | reverse complement strand
GGGCAGTCATGGCGTTAAATTTAAAGATGACAATGAGGTTCGTATGGTAACTTGAATGGCATCAACGGTAAAGCAAATGGGATAAACGGTAGAAAGGTCGTCTGAATGGAGGTTTTCAGACGACCTTGATAGCTGCTTGGTTTTTAGCCTAATCTATACTTGTATTATCTAAGATAACAGAATCATGACAGTAAGCTTTTTAGCCACTCAATGAACCGATCAAACCAACTTCCTTTATTTTCCTTTAAAGATTTCTGTTCAGATTGGTTAGGAACCCTATCTACACATTCACCTCTAATATAATCTTGAACCCTAAAATGACCATTTTGATCTTTTTTAAGGCAAATTGTATCTCCAAAACCAGTGAAATTCGGCTCTATCCTTAATTGTTCATTTTTATTTGGATCAGGATGTAGATCAATTGCATAAATTTGTTTGTCTTCTAATTTTATACCTGGAAAATTTGAAGAATCCAGCATAATACATTTTTCTTTATTTGGATAATTTTCTTCAAATGTTGTCTTATAAAATATACTATGAGAATTCCTTGTATCCCCTTGAGATATATTGGATATATTTATGAAATACGCGCCAATTAATTCAGATCTGTCAATATAAAGACACGGGGTGTTATTAACTATCTTGACATTCACTCTACCATCAGCATAAGGAGATTGAGAAAAAGCATTACAATTAAATGTAAATAACAAAATTAACAATGAAGAAAATATTTTTGTATACATAAAAATCCTCTGAATTTAAATTAACCCTTATTTAACTTTAAGGGTGACTCATTCACATATTTTGAAGCAACATAGCTAAAACCACTCTCATTGCAAAGAAATAATAAAAACTGTTTCAGAGATGTATTTCGATATCAAATGGATGTCTTTAAATTGCAAAAGTAAAAAGGAATCAATTCTAGGAGCCCCCCTGTTTGTCGCCATCGGTAATTTTCCTGTATCGGTAATTTTCCTGTAAACAACATGCAACCACTTGGTTTGATCTTACAGCGATTAGTGCGACTAACTTACTACGGTTCCGTGACCGTATTTTCCTTTTGCTGCGGACTATGAAGTGGATTGCGTATACTTCATAGCCTAATCTTTCTAAGTTTAGTTACACATGTTGAATATAAATGAAATTTCCCATTTTCCTGCTAATTAAAATGCAGGCCAACCAGTAATGCTCCCTAGAAATAGCTAAATCATTTTGTTTTAATTTTCAGTGTCTTAAAAAATTTTACAAGAATAATTTATCTCTATCATGAATTTGATTATTGGGATGTCAATATTAAATTTTGTGAAATTATCTATCGATAATTTTTTCCCCAGTTTATAGATTTGAGAATTTTATTTTTAGGGTTTACCAAAAAGTCCTTCAAAATATACTTTCGGTTTTGTTGTTGTGAAATTAGTAAATATGATAAATAATTTCTTGCTGTAGTTGGATAATATTTTACCAAAAAATAGTGGGCAATAATTTGTGCTTGCTGTTCAATATTGAAATCTTTGAATTCCTTTTTTGCGTCCGCTCCAAATAAATCATAAGCATAAGCTTTTGCGTCAGCTTCATATCCTCCTTTTGCTTTAAGAGCAACTCCTCTGCAAACCACGCTCAAATCCATGGCATAATACTGCCAAACATGCGCCATTTCATGTATAAACCATCGTATATCATCTGTGTCTTTTTTTGCAGCAAAGTCTTTAATAGTATCATAGGCCTGACTAGGCATATGTATATTCCCAAATGGGGTCATCGCATTTTTTGAGGAATTCGGCATCTCCAAAAGACCTCCTTTGATTATCCATACCTTGTCATAAGGAATGGAATCTTTATACACCAACCTTGCTAGGTCAACTTCATTCTTTGTCAGTTTTCTTTTTACCTCAACTGTAAGAATTACTGGAAAAACCGTATTGCCATTAAACATGTATGTCTGTTCTGTTTGCTCTTTCACAACACCCATAATTTTTTTCCTTAGATATAATACAAATTCTAATATTTTCTGAATTTTCAGTTCCAACAAAGGCAGTTAGTCCTTCACTATCTGTTTTTCCTTTAATGAGTAACTCATCGCCTTTATATATTTCATATCTCACATTAGGTAAAATTTCACCTTGCTCATCTTTCAGTAAAAATTGTTGTACGTAACGATGAAGAGGAGATGCTGGCAAGAACACTTTATTTAAAATACTATTCGGTCCAGTCACCTCCATCGGCGCCTTCACCCTAACCAGCTTCGGACTCCCAATCTCAACCTCCCCGTTCGCCAGTTTGATATACGCCCCTTTGCAGGTAATCAGAATCTCCTCCTTCGCCGCAATGGTGATTTT
>NZ_CALNWV010000080.1:0-2632 GCF_940793045.1 Neisseria sp. Marseille-Q2251 | reverse complement strand
CGTTCGTCTTGGGTCAGTTGTGTGTAGCTCATGGCAATCTTTCTTGCAGGAAAGGCCGTATGCTACCGCATACTGGCCTTTTTCTGTTATGGAAAGTTGCACTTCAAATGCGAATCCGCCGACCTTTAACATTTCCCTGTATAATCACGCTTTTGTTCAAACGCTTGTACTTTTCGACATGATTTATCCGTGGCATCAAAACCAGTGGCGGCAGCTTGCCGATCATTGGGGAAACCGTCCGAACGCTTGGCTGTTTACCGGCAAGGAAAACACCGGCAAAACAGCGTTTGCGCGGTTTGTGGCACAGGCTTTGCTGTGCGAATCGTCTCGGGAAGATCATCAGCCTTGCGGCGTATGCGCTTCGTGTCATTTGTTTTTGCAAAACAGTCATCCCGATTTCTACGAACTTACTCCTGAAATCCCCGAAGATGGTGCGGTCGGGCGAAAATTGTTGCAGATTAAAATCGATGCCGTGCGCGATATTGTCGAAAACATTTATCTGACGGCTGTGCGCGGCGGATTGCGGGTGGTATTGGTGCATCCCGCTGAAAGTATGAATGTACAGGCGGCAAACGGTTTGCTCAAAGCTTTGGAAGAGCCACCGCAACACGTTGTTTTTTTAATGGTTACGCATGCACGCGACAAGCTTCTTCCGACCATTAAAAGCCGTTGCCGCCAGATGGTTCTGCCGACACCTTCACGCGATGAAGCTTTGGCGTATCTTCGAGAAGAGGGTGTGGACGATGCGGAATCTTTGCTGGCTTTTCACAGCGGCGCGCCGTTGTTTGCCCATACGCCTGAAATTGATGACTTGCGCGAAGATCTGCTCACTTTACTTGCCGCGCCGCGCCTGTTGACGATACTCGACTACGCCGCTGCGTTCGACAAACACAAACAGCCGTTGGCAGTCTTCATCGATTGGATGCAGAAATGGCTGTTGGATGTCGGCTTGGCGCAACAACAAATGCCGCCGCTTTATTATCCCGATTACGCGCAGGCATTGTCGCAGACGGCTTCCAAAACCGATCCCCGCCGCCTGTTTGCGCTGACAGGTCGTCTGAACGCACTCAGCCCTTACGGATACCACACCTTGAGTGTTAAAATGCAGCTTGAGTATCTGCTGACTGAATATCTCGAATTTTGGCAAAACAAATAATTAGATAAGGTAAAACAAAATGGTAAACAACAATAAAGACATTCCGGCGAAAATGATGGCGTTGCAGCTCAAAGACCCGACTCTGCTCTACAACTGCTATATGCCGTTTCTCGAACACGGCGGACTTTTCGTTCCGACCGAAGACGTATTTTCATTAGGCGAAGACATCCTGCTTGCCGTTGAAATCGCCGATTACCCCAAACGCTTCCTGCCTACCAAAGTCGTCTGGATCAACCCTGCCCGTACTTCCGCCCACCGCCCTAAAGGTGTCGGACTGGCATTTTCCGAACACGAGAGCTGTCTTCAGGCGAAAACCCTGATTGAAGGCGAGTTGGGACCGAAACTGCGCAGCGACCGCGTTACTTTCACGCTTTAAAATCATGCATTTAATCGATTCGCACTGCCATCTCAATTTCGAAGGCTTGAGCAACCGCCTGCCTGAAGTGTTCGCCAATATGGAAGAACAAAGCGTTAAGCAGGCGCTTGCCATCAGCGTGAGCAAACAGAGTTTCGCCGAAGTCTTCGACATTGCCCAAGCCAATGAACAGATTTACTGCACCATAGGCGTCCACCCCGACAGCCAAGAAGCCGAAGAATTTACCGTTGCCGAAATGGTTGAAGCGGCAAAACACCCGAAAGTCGTCGGCATAGGCGAAACGGGCTTGGATTATTACTGGTGCAAAGGCGATTTGGCATGGCAGCACCGCCGCTTCGCCGAACACATCCAAGCCGCCAATGAAAGCGGTTTGCCCGTGATTGTCCACACCCGCGATGCCGCCGCCGATACTTTGGCGATTTTGAAAGAAGGTCAAACCAACTCGGGCGTTATCCACTGCTTCACCGAAGATACTGCTTTCGCCAAAGCCGCTTTGGATTTGGGGCTTTACATTTCCTTCTCCGGTATTGTTACTTTCAAAAATGCCCCGCAAATTCAGGAAGCCGCCAAATACGTCCCTGCGGATCGAATGCTGGTTGAAACCGATGCCCCGTTTCTCGCCCCTGTTCCCAAACGCGGCAAACCCAACGAACCTTCCTATGTCCGCTACACCGCCGAGTTTTTAGCGAAACTGCGTGGCGAATCCGTGGAAACGCTCGCCGCTTACACCAGCGATAATTTCTATCGTTTGTTCAATAAAGTACCCGATATCCGTGTTTGATTCGAATGGAACAAAGGTCGTCTGAAATGCCTTAGTTGGCATTTCAGACGACCTTTTGAAATTTGGAATGTTTTTATATAAGTGTTCAGTCGAATATCAAATAGGCTAGGGACGGCAATGAACGATGGCAGGGTAACCTATAGTGGATTAAATTTAAATCAGGACAAGGCGACGAAGCCGCAGACAGTACAGATATAGTCAATTAAAATCAAAATAGGACAGTAACGCATCGTCAAATCGGGCGTAATCAGACAATACGGTTCGCAGATACCGCTTAATATTCGCCCACACCTTCTCAATCGGGTTGAGCTCAGGTGAA
>NZ_CALNWV010000079.1:0-2772 GCF_940793045.1 Neisseria sp. Marseille-Q2251 | reverse complement strand
AAGTAATAATGCCCTGCCATTGTTTCGCCGGAGCGTCGTCCGAACCGGCTGAAAAAGCGGCGGCGACTTCGGACAATACGGCCTCCTGCGGACGGATTTCAAACGCTGCGCGCTGGTTGAGGTAGGAGGACAGCGGCAGGGAGGAATCGGTGGAGGTGGCGGTGATTTCGACGCGGTAGGCGGTGTTGGCGGCTTCGGAGGCGGTGAAGGATTTGACGGAGAGGGAGGGGGAGAATCGGGCGAAGGTGAGATGGTAGGATTGGCGGGCAGTCATGATAACACTAGGATGAATTTATGATGAACGCCTGGAATATACCATAACCATAATGACAAATATATTTATTAAGATGAATGGCATAAATTCCACCTGAACGGCAAGAAAAATACCATGATGTTAAATTCCCTCCATGTATACACGTATATATGTATACAGTTATAATTCAAGGCTGTACTGTATCTTAGACCCATCCCATGAAAAAAATCCTCGTTACCGGCGGTGCGGGCTTTATCGGCTCGGCAGTTGTCCGCCACATCATCCAAAATACCCAAGATTCCGTCATCAATCTCGACAAATTAACTTACGCGGGCAATCTAGAATCACTGACCGACGTAGCCGAAAGTCCCCGTTACGCTTTTGAGCAAGTGGACATTTGCAATCGTGCCGAACTTGACCGCGTGTTTGCACAACACCAGCCCGATGCCGTGATGCACTTGGCAGCAGAAAGCCATGTTGACCGCTCTATCGATTCAGCAGGCGAGTTTATCCAAACCAACATCGTCGGCACGTTCAACCTGCTCGAAGCCGCGCGCGCCTACTGGCAACAGATGTCGTCTGAAAAACGTGAAGCTTTCCGTTTCCACCATATTTCCACCGACGAAGTCTATGGTGATTTGCACGGTACGGACGATTTGTTTACCGAAACTACGCCCTACGCCCCGTCCAGCCCCTATTCCGCTTCCAAGGCTTCCAGCGACCACCTCGTGCGTGCATGGCTGCGCACTTACGGCCTGCCGACCATCGTAACCAACTGTTCAAACAACTACGGTCCGTACCACTTCCCTGAAAAACTCATTCCATTGATGATTCTGAACGCACTCGACGGCAAACCATTGCCCGTGTACGGCGACGGGATGCAAATCCGCGACTGGTTGTTTGTCGAAGACCACGCCCGCGCGCTGTATCAGGTTGTTACCGAAGGCGTCGTCGGCGAAACCTACAATATCGGCGGGCACAATGAAAAAGCCAATATCGAGGTGGTCAAAACCATCTGCGCCCTATTGGAAGAACTCGTTCCTGAAAAACCTGCCGGCGTGGCGCGCTACGAAGACTTGATTACCTTCGTGCAAGACCGCCCCGGCCATGACGTTCGCTACGCCATCGATGCCGCCAAAATCGGCAGGGAACTGGGCTGGAAACCGCAGGAAACGTTCGAATCCGGCATCCGCAAAACAGTGCAATGGTATTTGAACAATAAAACTTGGTGGCAAAATGTATTGAACGGCAGCTACCGTTTGGAACGCTTAGGAACAGAAAAATAAGTTTTCAGACGACCTTCTAAGTCAGGGAGGTCGTCTGAAAATCAAAATACATCACTTCAGGAGAAACTTATGAAAGGCATCATCCTTGCCGGCGGCAGCGGCACACGCCTCTACCCCATCACGCGCGGCGTATCCAAACAGCTTCTGCCCGTGTACGACAAACCCATGATCTACTACCCCCTGTCCGTATTGATGCTGGCAGGAATACGCGAAATCTTGGTTATTACCACCCCCGAAGACAACCCGTCTTTCAGACGACTGCTCGGCGACGGCAGCGATTTCGGCATCTCCATCAGCTACGCCGAGCAGCCCAGCCCCGACGGCTTGGCGCAAGCATTCATCATCGGCGAAGAATTTATCGGCAACGACAACGTCTGCTTGGTCTTGGGCGACAATATTTTCTACGGTCAGTCGTTTACCCAAACTCTGAAACAGGCTGCTTCTAAAAAACACGGTGCCACCGTGTTCGGCTACCAAGTCAAAGACCCCGAACGTTTCGGCGTCGTTGAATTTGACGAAAACTTCAACGCCTTATCCATCGAAGAAAAACCGAAACAGCCCAAATCCGACTGGGCGGTAACAGGCTTATATTTCTACGACAACCGCGTCGTCGAGTTTGCGAAACAAGTCAAACCGTCCGCACGCGGCGAACTCGAAATCAGCACGCTCAACCAAATGTATCTTGACGACGGCTCATTGTCCGTCCAGCTTTTGGGACGCGGCTTTGCATGGTTGGACACCGGTACGCACGAAAGCCTGCACGAAGCCGCTTCATTCGTCCAAACCGTGCAAAACATCCAAGACTTGCAAGTCGCCTGTCTCGAAGAAATCGCCTGGCGCAACGGCTGGCTTTCAGACGAGCGTCTGGAAGAACTCGCCCGCCCGATGGCAAAAAACCAATACGGTCAATATCTGTTACGCCTGCTGGCAGGCATAAACCGGTAAGGTCAAACAGATTGTATAGTGGATTAAATTTAAATCAGGACAAGGCGACGAAGCCGCAGACAGTACAGATAGTACGGCAAGGCGAGGTAACGCCGTACTGGTTTAAAGTTAATCCACTATATTCATCGAATCACGCGTAGTTTTTCTTAATTCGTTCAAGTTGTAGGAAAACGTTGCGTTGTTTACACCACAGATTGAGAAAAATAAGCCTGCAAGACCTCAAACGGCGTATCGCCGTTCAAACTGCGGTGCGGCTTCACAGTGTTATAGAAATTAACAAAGCGGCAC
>NZ_CALNWV010000078.1:0-2991 GCF_940793045.1 Neisseria sp. Marseille-Q2251 | reverse complement strand
ATTAACTTTAAATCAGGACAAGGCGACGAAGCCGCAGACAGTACAGATAGTACGGAACCGATTCACTTGGTGCTTCAGCACCTTAGAGAATCGTTCTCTTTGAGCTAAGGCGAGGCAACGCCGTACTAGTTTAAAGTTAATCCACTATAACAACCATTCACACGACATCTTTACCACTCATCATCACCCATTTGTCCTTTTGGGCTTTTTGATTTATGTTCAGACTTTCATCTAGCAGTATTTTAAAAAATAGACGCCAACCCAAAGATAAGCAAAAAATGAAAAAATTATTGGCAGTTGCCTTATTGTCTTTGCGCCTACCTTTAATACAGATTTAAATCACAAAAGACGGACAATAACCATGCCTAAAAATTGGATAAATAAAATAATTTCATTCGCCACCATCATCTTCTTATCGGGAGGATGTATTCCCCTGTTAAAAGAGACGTCAAAAAACAACCTGCCCGACACGGTGTCCATTACCCTGCCGGAATCCAGCAAACATTTTGTTAACAGATTCCCCGAAAATTATGCAGGACCTTCTGACGACTCAGAGTTTTTTAATGTCAATCAATATGAAATAGACTTTAATCAGAAAAAAACCGTTGTCTTTGAACACGGCAAACATACTTTTAAAATACCTCATGTACGCAGTATTACCGCATATGAAAATCGAAGTCATAACCCGTTCTTAGGTGTTAATCAATTTGACATGTTTTCTGACCTCGGCAAAAGCAGCAACGTCAGTGACGAAGAAGCAAGACATAATTTCTACAATCTGATCAGGCAGATGCATCAAGCCGGTTGGACAGATTTGATTTCCCACAGCGCACCAAGGATTAAGCACGACCGTAAAAATGCCGCCGCCTTTTTTGAAGTGGAAAACAGTAGAATTAAAGCAAAACCGATAACCGGCATTCCCACCGCTATTGAACTAACCCCTGAGGAATGGAAGAAACTGCCCAACTTAGCTCAGATAGGGACTCTATATGCGGAGGGTGTGCTTGTGGAGTTTATGCTTGGTAAGGATAACTCAGAACAATATCGTGACCAATACGGCAACGGTCAGTATGCTCTGCAAATTACCGTAAAAGCATATTGGGATTTCCTCCGGTTACATGTACAAGAAGAATTTGGCAAACCGGGCTACCGCGAAGCCTTGGATAAAGAGCTCCGCTTAAGATCAAAGGAAAGGAAAAAAATGGAAGACAAAGCCCGCGCAGCAGGCTTTGAAATCGACGAAAGCTATCAAGACCCGCCTGTTCCTCCTTTAATAGCACTCCCACGCGACGGTTCCCGCTGATTGATATGGGGCGAACAAGCATAGCATAGGTTGAAATCCAATATCTTGAGGTATCTGGCAGACCCGTCCGTTGTGTTTCAGAACGCCAAAGACAAACTCTTTTCCTGCTGCACTACGACCACATCTACCCTTGCGCCGTCCGCAGAAATAGCTTTCGTCCAACTCGATAGAACCCTCAAAAACTTCATCAGCAGCCAAGGCTAGATAATGGCTGATGACCATGCGGATATTGCGTTAGAACAGGACTGCCGAATTGGGATGGATACCCAAAATATCGGCAGCAGAACGGGCGGTAACCTCGAACACAAAAACAGAGTAGCTATTCCATGCTTTTTTCTTTAATTTTCAGAGCGTTATCTTTATATTTTAAGGATAACATATCTGCTAATCTAGTACAGCCCCAAAAAGAAAGAGAGATAATCCTCATTGGTCTGTAACGGGTAGCTAACATTTCTAAGAGATATATTATGAAAATTAAACAAATCACATTATCTTGTTGTTTTTTATTTTTTATTGCTTGCACTCAGTCCGAACATGATGAGCAAAAGAACCGAGTGAAGGAGAAACGTACTGATACATTTTTAGAAAACAGACAACAGAAGCCTGATACTAAGCTATTAACTCCAATCAATAAAGTAACAAAAAGTGAGGTTCATATGAATAGCCAAGAAATTGCTTTTGAAAAAGAAAACTTCTTTTATATGTTGAATATAGCAATAGGGGTCATGAATGATCAAATATTAGATGAGGAAGATATTAAAAAATGGGAAAAAGAAGGTATTGGGATTGAGGAGGATATTCAAAAAAATGGCTTTAAAAGATACATCCTTACAAAATCAAAAGTAACCCTAATGATACCTCAAAATTTCCAAAAAGACCCATTTTTAACTTTATATTTTGATACTACATATAATTTGTCTAATTTTATATCTGAGAAAGACTTCGAAAGACAAAAAATCATAAAATTACAAAAGATAGAAACAAAATATAGAATTTATAACTCAAATTACAGCAATAAACCAACCTTACATACATCGTTTAAATATTCTTCTATTATCCATTCCAATGTAATCATGGAATTTGAAGTTTTTGATGAACATATTAGAAAAATGCAACTAAATTATCCTAAAGGTTTCTCGATCGTTTACATTTATAAAGACATCTATCACAATGGAGACAATCCAATTGGTAGTAAACTATATCCTTCATAAATTAAATAGTAAATCTAGGTTGTTTTAAAACTCAATATTGATTAATATCATCTAAATTTATATCTTGTTTTACATGTCCCTTTGGTTATTTGGGGTCCATCGTAAAAATGGCATGTACCTGATTTCGAAACCTTTCTTGAAATAAAGACAGCAGTCATAGGTTGAGTTGAAAACCCAACTTTGAAAGAGGTCGTCTGAAAAACTTTCAAACGACCTCTTTCATTCATCATCCTTGTTATTTTCAGAACTTTAAAAACCATCTATACAACATTTTTACCGTTCATCATTATCCGTTTGTCTTATTCGCTTTTTTGATTTATGTTTAAACTTTCATCATAAATCATCCAGATCGCCATGACTGCCCGCCAATCCTACCACCTCACCTTCGCCCGTTTCTCCCCGTCCCTCTCCGTTCGTTCTTTCACCGCCTCCGAAGCCGCCAATACAGCCTACCGCGTAGAAATCACCGCCACCTCC
>NZ_CALNWV010000077.1:0-3033 GCF_940793045.1 Neisseria sp. Marseille-Q2251 | reverse complement strand
GTTCGTCTTGGGTCAGTTGTGTGTAGCTCATGGCAATCTTTCTTGCAGGAAAGGCCGTATGCTACCTCATACTGGCCTTTTTCTGTTATGGAAAGTTGCACTTCAAATGCGAATCCGCCGACCTTTTGCCGTTTCCATCATCTATATATATAGATTCAAATCAAGACCACGCAGCATCATTGTCATTGTTTCAATGCAGGCAGAATCTGCCAAAAATAATGTGCAAAATCGAAAAAAGGCAGGGCGGGTATCCCTATCGATTATCCCCTTTTTAGAAGAGGCTTCGAACGCTGAAAATAATCATTCAAAATTAAATTAATTTCCATAAATTTCTATTATGGATTACCGATTATCCTGAATAAATACCGAATATCAAAATATCATATTAAAAATATCATATAAATCAATTTTTTAAAAATATCCAAATTTCAAAAATACCGCTTATCTAAATAATCATACCGTTTGTCAAAATATTCAAATATTATTAAAAACGGCTTTCAAAAGTGACGAAACACGGCACGTGACACAAAACGTCTTCTTCACTTCCCCCAAAAAAAATCAAAAAATGACAAAACACGTCATATTGCAGAAACAATCCTACGTCATAAAAAAGCCAAAATCTGTCCGAAAAATCCTTCAAAACAAATTTAAACCTATTAAAAACATAAAATTACAAAATATTTGCACAAAAAATCCAAAAAAATCCAAGCTTGGCACATCCCCTGCTTGATACATTACGTCCGGCAAGGAAATGAAGCAACGAAGTCCGAACCGGGAAGCTGTATATTCCTTCTACTTGATGGTTTTACTCATAAAACAAGAGAGCCAAACACATTACGGTTTTTTAACAACAAACATTTTTATTCACAACACTTTTTAAACTGGAGTTTATTAAATGAAAGCAATCCAAAAAGGTTTCACCCTGATCGAATTGATGATCGTCGTAGCAATTATCGGTATCCTGGCCGCTATCGCCCTGCCTATGTACGGCGACTACACTGCCCGCGCACAAGCGACTGAAGGCTACGAACTATTGGGCGGTTTGAAAACGCCTTTGGTTGAGGCAGTAGCTGCAAGCAGTAACGCTATTGCTTGTAAAGGCACAACAGGTGATGCTGCTAACAGTCAGCCTTGGTTCAACTCAGCAGTAACTACTGGTAAGTATGTGCAAAAAGTAGTTGCAGCAGTAGATGGTTCTAACTGTAAAATGACTGCCACTTTCAAAGCAGCTTCTGCAGGTGTCAACGACAAAGTAGCTGGTCAAACTATTAATATGACCCTGACTCCTTCAACCGGTGCTTGGGCTTGTACTACCAGCTTAGATAAAAACGTAGCGCCTGCTGCTTGCCGTGATGCTGCCGCCGCTCCTGCTACTCCCGCTTAACAATAACAGCTAAATTTATAAATTGTTATGAAATAACAAAGCCCGCTCTGGCGGGCTTTTCTAACATTTATTCAAGCAACTCAAATCGGGCAAACTGATTCTGTTCCAAACTCACTTCATTAAAGGTCGTCGTATGAAACAACAAGGCTTTACCATTACCGAACTGATGATTGTTGTCGCTATTCTCGGCATACTTGCCGCCATTGCCCTGCCGTTGTTCGGCAACTAT
This sequence comes from Neisseria sp. Marseille-Q2251, assembly GCF_940793045.1. Taxonomy (NCBI): domain Bacteria; kingdom Pseudomonadati; phylum Pseudomonadota; class Betaproteobacteria; order Neisseriales; family Neisseriaceae; genus Neisseria; species Neisseria sp. Marseille-Q2251. The sequence continues at coordinate 1,420 of NZ_CALNWV010000077.1, read as the reverse complement.
ACCGCCAAGGCGCAGGCAACTGAAGGGCATGAAATCCTTGCCGGTCTGAAAAGCCCGCTGGTCGAGGCTATTTCTACCGAGGGTATTAATGCCTGTGATACCACCAAACCTTGGTTTGCCTCCAGCGTGCATACGGGCAACTTCGTCAACGATGTCGCATTACAGAAAAATACTACTCAATGCCTGCTGACCGTTACTTTCAAAAGCAGCGGCGTAAACGATAAAATCACCAATAAAAAAATTAATATCCGCTATACCGTAGGATCGGGAGTATGGGAATGCGGCACAAATGTGGACAAAGAATTACGCACCGCTTCATGCCAAGGCGATCTGTTGTCGCTGTAATTAAAGGCATAGCAGAGTAGCGTGGGCTTTGCCCACGATAATAGCGGAGGAAAAGGCTCGTCTGAAATTTTGGGTGTGGTTCGCGGGCAAAGCCTACGCTACGGGTTGGGTAGATTGGGTTGAAGCCAACAAAACCTGCATTATCTGCTTAAAAAATATCAATAAAGGGAAAATTATGAAGCTGAATTATAGGCAGCTTGCTTTGGAGCTGACTATGAAAATAATGGCAGTCACGGCTTTGAGTTATTTTATCAAAACCGTTTTAGAAAATTATATGATGACGGGAAATCCAGTCGTATTGCTGTTGTTGGTAGGGGAGTGTATTACGGTTTTTCTCGTGGTTTTCTCTAAATTTACGGATACTCGAAATTTCTCTCCTTTACCCGTATTGGCAACGATGGGGGCGACTTTTTATTTTTTTGCCATTGCGTTGGGTGGCGGTGTCAAATTGATTTCCGATAATGTTGCATCTGTCTTGCTCGTTTTCGGCATCTGTTGACAGATTTACGCCAAAATTTATCTGGGCAGGAGTTTCGGACTTTTACCTGCCTGTCGAACCGTGGTGGATACCGGTCCTTATCGCTTGGTACGGCATCCGATTTATTTTGGCTATTTCATCGGGCATGTGGCATTTCTACTCAACAATTTCTCATTGTGGAATATTGAAGTGTTGACCCTACTGTATCTGCTTCAGTTTTTACGCATGAATTATGAAGAACAGGTGCTTAGCCGAAATGAGCAATACAGGGAATATAAATCGCGTGTGAAAAACAGGTTTATACCGTTTTTGCTGTAACCCACACATAGTTAAAACCCTAGTATGGGCTTTGCACACGGGGAGATTATTGGTAGTAAGGTCGTCTGAAAAGCGTTTTCAGACGACCTTTTGTTTTGATGGCGTAGATGGTAGCGTGGGCTTTGCTCATGAAAATGTTGGGTAAAAGAGGCCCTTGGATTCGGATTTCAAGTGCAACACTAGTGTATCAGTGGTTTGAACAGATTCAAGAATAAAACACTTGGCGTTTCGTAGCCAAGTGTTTTTCTTGGCCGGTGGTTCAACTCATCTTGAACCCTG
>NZ_CALNWV010000076.1:0-3752 GCF_940793045.1 Neisseria sp. Marseille-Q2251 | reverse complement strand
CCAAAATAGCCAAAGCATTAGCAGCGAAAACCTATTTTTGCCGCCTCTACCATTCTTGGGAGAAAGGGCTGAATGAGAACACCAACGGACTCATCCGACAATATTTCCCCAAACAAACCGATTTCCGAAACATCAGCAATCGGGAGATACGCAGGGTTCAAGATGAGTTGAACCACCGGCCAAGAAAACACTTGGCTACGAAACGCCAAGTGTTTTATTCTTGAATCTGTTCAAACCGCTGATACACTAGTGTTGCACTTGAAATCCGAATCCAAGCCTGCCTGAAATCAACAAAAGGTCGTCTGAAAACTGATTTTCAGACGACCTTTTTGCTTGTTGGAGAGAGTCAGTTGCAAGGCAAGGCTGGATATTCAACCCGCTATTGGCTGCCCAACCAGTCATCGCGGGTTTGTTTGGCTTCTTCAAAATAACGGTATAACGCGTCGCGGTTTTCTTGTTCGAGGATACGCTCCAGCTCGGAAAGCTGGTCGTGCAGTCCGGCAATCAGCTTGATCAGGCTGTTTTTATTGTCCAGGCAGATGTCCGTCCAAATGGCGGGATGGCTGGAAGCGATGCGGGTAAAGTCTCGGAAACCGCTGGCGGCAAATTTCAAATATTCCTGTCCGTCCGGATGGTCGGCGATTTGATGGACATAGGCAAAAGCGGTCAAATGCGGCATATGAGAAACCGCGGCAAACACGGCATCGTGTTCTTCCGCGCTCATTTCAAACGTCTGCGCGCCGACCGCCTGCCACAGGCTTTTTATCAGGGCGATGCCTTCAGGGCGCTCTTGTCCGTGTGTGGTAATAATCAGTTTTTTATCTTGATACAACCCGAATTGCGCCGCCAACGCGCCGCTGCGGTCGGAGCCTGCGATGGGGTGCGCGGCGATACAGTGTGAAATCCGCTCGGGCAGATATTGGCGGAAAGCGGCGATGGCTGTCCGCTTGGTGCTGCCCACATCGGACACATAAGCCCTGGGCGCAAGCAGCGGCGCAATGGCTTGGCAGATGGTCGGCAGCGTGGAAACCGGCGTGGCAATCAACACCAAATCGGCATGGCTGATGCTTTCGGTGTTGATTTCCGTAAACGCTTTATCAATCACCCGACGCTCAAGCGCACGGTCGAGATTGTCGCGGTCGAGATCAATGCCGGTCACGGTTTGCACCCGTCCCAATCGTTTGAGGTCCAGAACGAAAGAGCCGCCTATCAGTCCGACGCCGATAAGGGTAATGTGTTGGAGCGGGGCGTTTAGTGTCATGGCGGATGTGTAAGGCGGTAGATAAAGGAAAGGTCGTCTGAAAACGTGCCGAAGACTATGATTTGCTTCCAAACCTGTAAAACCTTATTGGAACACCAATCCTGCCTGCGACTTGGGCTATTATAGTGAATCGGTCTCGTTCCAGCCACAACCCTGTCAGGCAGCCGATTAGCCCGCAGGCGTTTTCAGGATGGAACAATCTTCCGCGATATCAAAATATTTTGCATACACCGCCCATCCTAAATCAATATTTTTTAAGAAAATCAAAGCAAACCGGTTGCGCTCATTCACCCTCGAAACCGTTTGTACAGAAACAGTTTTCCAAACCTTGCGTTCCGTTTTACAATTGAGAGCCATTCTTGAACCAGGTCGTCTGAAAGTACCGTATGTCACTTGCACAACCCAAACGTATCCTCGTCATCAAACTGCGCCATCATGGTGACGTATTGCTCAGTACGCCGGTCGTCGATGCAATCAAACAACATTTTCCCGAGTGCGAAGTCGATATGCTGGTTTATCAGGAAACCGCCGACATCATCCGCGACAATCCCCAAATCGCCCAAATTTTCACCATTGACCGCCAATGGAAAAAGCAAGGCATGGGCAAACAATTCAAACACGAAAAAGACCTCTTCCGCCAACTGAAAGCGCGTCAATACGATTGGGCATTCAACCTCTCCGACCAATGGCGTGCCGCCATCATTGCCAAATTCTGCTCAAAATGCAGCGTCGGCTTCAACTGCATCAAACGCGACAACGCCGCATGGCGCTGGTGTCACGACTTTCTCAACCCCGATATGGGCACGACCAAACATATCGTCGAAACCCATCTGGGCATCCTGCCTCCGCTTATCCGTCCGGAAGATCTTTCAAACGCCAAAGTCCGCATGAGCATTGCCCCTGATGTCCGCAACAGCATGGAACAAAAATTGCGCGAACAAGGCTGGCAAGGCGAAGACTACGTCTTACTGCATCCAGGCGCGCGTTGGCTGTTTAAATGCTGGGAAGACGGCAAAAACGCCGCTCTCGTCCAGCTTCTGTTGAACCACGGACACAACGTCGTCCTGACCGCCTCCCCCAGTCCCGTCGAACACGACATGATCGAAGCCATCTTAGGTCGTCTGAAAATACCGGAAGGCAGCAAAGTGTGGGTATTGTCCGGCTCCCTGACCTTGCGCGAACTTGCCGCCGCGATAGACCGCGCCAAACTGTTTATCGGCGTCGATTCCGTTCCCATGCACATCGCCGCCGCGCTCGACAAACCGCAAATCGCCCTATTCGGCGCGACTTGGTTGGGCATATGGCATCCTTACTCGCTCAATGCCGAAGTGATATGGGCGGGCGATTATACCGAGCTTCCCCACCCCGACAGCATCAATACCGACAGTCCCGAACGCCTCCTGAAAGCCATTCCTCTGGAAGAAGTATGGAACCGCGTTTCCGCCAAACTCGAAAAAATTGACCAAGCGAAAACACACGCAGCAATAGAATAATCCCTGCTTCGGTATCAATAAGCGGTTGCCTATAAATAAGGTAGAGGTCTTTGCAAAATTAACTCCAACAGAATTTCACCCTATTCCTACATCTCAAGAGAACACCTAAGATTTATCCAAACATCCTGAAACCTTAACGGACGTGAACGCGCTATTTGGCGGGGACGTAGTCGGCATAGTGCGCCAGCAATGCAGTCGTTTCCAATAAAGAGCGTTCTCACAACGCATACTAAGACAGTATTGCAGCCCGCAACCTTTTCAGACGACCTTGGATTCGGATTTCAAGTGCAACACTAGTGTATCAGTGGTTTGAACAGCTTCAAGAATAAAACACTTGGCGTTTCGTAGCCAAGTGTTTTTCTTGGCCGGTGGTTCAACTCATCTTGAACCCTGCGTATCTCCCGATCACTGATATTTCGGAAATCGGTTTGCTTGGGGAAATATTGTCGGATGAGTCCGTTGGTGTTCTCATTCAGACCTTTCTCCCACGAATGGTAAGGGCGGCAAAAATAGGTTTCCGCCTTCAATGCTTTGGCTATTTTGGTGTGCTGGTAGAACTCTTTGCCGTTATCCATGGTGATGGTGTGGACTCTGGCTTTATGTGCCCTTAATACCCTAATGACTGCCGGGGCAGTGTCTTCGGCCTTTAAGTTATCCAATTTGCAGATGATGGTGTAGCGGGTAACGCGTTCGACCAAGGTCAATAATGCGCTTTTCTGTCCTTTGCCGACGATGGTGTCGGCCTCCCAATCGCCGATGCGGGATTTTTGGTCGACGATGGCGGGTCGGTTTTCTATGCCGACGCGGTTGGGCACTTTGCCTCCGGTCCATGTGCTGCCGTAGCGTTTGCGGTAGGGTTTGCTGCATATTCTGAGGTGTTGCCACAAAGTGCCGCTGTTGCTTTTGTCTTGGCGGAGGTAGCGGTAAACGGTGCTGTGATGGAGCGTGATCCCGTGGTGTTTGCGCAGGTAGGCGCATACCTGTTCGGGACTGAGTTA
>NZ_CALNWV010000075.1:0-4359 GCF_940793045.1 Neisseria sp. Marseille-Q2251 | reverse complement strand
GGCCGATGGGAACGCCGCCTTGAGCCGTGCCGGAGGCATGGGCTTTCGGGGAAGGCGCGCCTTTAGGCGGCTTGGTGTCGTCGGTGTTGATTTGGAAGACGTTGGCGTCGATTTTGTCGAGGAAGCCGACGTTGCGGCCGCGGTATTCCAGATTGTAGGTCTGCTCTTTTTGATAAGTGCCGTCCACGCCGATGTAGCTGTCAACGTTTTGGAACTCGGCTTTGTCGGTGCGGTTGCCTTTTTGGTATTCCTGACGGTAGGTCAGGCGGATGCCGTGGTCGTCGTTGAAGTCGTAGCCGAGTTTGGCGAGGTAGCTGTGTTGTTTCAGACGACTGCCGCGGTTGACATTGCCGTTGCCGTCTTTGTAGTCGCGGTTGTTGAGGAAGTTGCCTGCAAACAGGGCATCGAAGCCGTTTTGATAGCCGTAAACCGCCGCGTTGCCGGTTGAACCTTTATTGCTGCTCAAGCCCGCGCCGAGTTTGAAGCCGAAAGGTTTGCCGTCGGTCAGCAGGTCTTTCGCGTCAACCGTCGTTACGCGGATGGTACCGCCGACCGCGCCCAAACCCGCGCTCGCCGCGCCTGTGCCTTTTTCGACGTTGATGCTTTTCACCAAAGCGGGGTCAAGCTGGAAGCGGCTTTGGTGGTGGAAGATTTTGGTGGATTGGCTGGTGCCGTCCACTTCCAAATTAATCTTGTCTTCGCCGACGCCGCGGATGCTGTAAAACTGCGCCACGCCGTTGCCGCCGCCGACATCCATGCCGATTTGGTCTTTCATGACTTGTTTCAAATCGGTCGAGGTTTCGCGGTCAAGCTGGTTGCGGGTAACGCGGGTCGGTACGGCAGTACCGGTAACGACGACTTCTTTCAATTCGGCTGTCGCTTCGGGCTTGATATTTTCAGCGTGGGCAAAGCCTGAAGACAGTGCCAGCACCATGATGCTGAAACGGAAAGCGGGGGACTGGGGAGATTTCATAATTCTTCCTCTAGACGGGTTTTGATGGGTTACATTGATTTGAGAGCACGTATTCTAATATTAATTAATAATAATTTGCAAGTAATATTATTTGTTAAGATAATGTTAATCATATAGTCATAATTTCAGAGATTGGGATTTGCTGATGTGTTTTAGCCAAACCTGATGGCAGGCGGATTTTCGGAAGGGTAGGGGAAACCTGTGTATAGTTAATTAAAATCAAAATAGGACAGTAGTGCATCGTCAAATCGGGCGTAATCAGACAAAACGGTTCGCAGATACCGTTTAATATTCGCCCACACCTTCTCAATCGGGTTGAGCTCAGGTGAATAAGGTGCAAGAGGCAATACCTTATGTCCTAATTTTTCCGCCATTTCCCGTAAGACACCCATACGGTGAAATCGTGCATTATCTAAAATAATCACCGATTTTTGAGTCAATGCGGGCAGTAGGCATTTCTGAAACCACGCTTCAAAAAAGACCCCGGTCATCGTATTTTGATAAACCATCGGAGCAATCAGCCGGTTGCCGACTTGTGCGGACACCAGAGATAAGCGTTGGTAGACCTTCAAAGTTGAGTATTGTACCATTTTGTTTTTAATTGACTATAAAATTGCAATGATACGGCGTTGCCAACGCCTTTATGTACTACCCGTACACGGCGGGCGTTGCCGCCTTGTCTCATTTTTATTTTAATCCACTATATTTATTAAATTTCAGGAGAAAACATGAAAACCATAGGCATCATCGGCGGTATGAGTCCCGAAAGCACCGTGCTCTACTACCAAATCATCAACCGCGAAACCAACCGCCGTTTGGGCGGCAACCGCAGTGCCAAAATCCTGCTCGACAGCGTGGATTTTGAAGAAATCGTCCGTTTGCAGAAAAGCGGCGATTGGGCGGCGGCGGGAAACGTGTTGGCGCAAAGCGCGCGGAAGCTCGAAGCGGCCGGCGCGGATTTTTTGCTGCTCGCCACCAACACCATGCACAAAGTCGCCCCCGCCATCGAACAGGCGGCCGGCATCCCCTTGCTGCACGTCGTTGATGCCACCGCCGCCGCCATCAAACGGCAGGGCTTGTCCGCCGTCGGCCTGCTCGGCACGCGCTTTACCATGAGCGACGGTTTTTATACGGAGCGCATGGGTTCGCAGGGCGTACAAACCATAACTCCGACCGCCGCCGAACAAGACGAAATCCACCGCATTATTTTTGACGAACTGTGCCTGAACCGCATCCGCCCCGAATCCGCCCGCTACTTTTACGACGTGATAGGTCGTCTGAAAAACGAAGGCGCGCAGGGCGTGATACTCGGCTGCACTGAAATCTGCCTGCTCGTAAACGAAACCGACAGCCCGCTGCCCGTGTTCGACAGCACTGCCATCCATGCGCTTGCGGCAGTGGATGCGGCGCTGGCGGAGTAACGCAGCAAATGCCGTTTTGTTTAAAGGAACAGGCTGTAAAGCCGAAAAACAGCCGGACAATTTTTCAGACGGCCTTTGAGAAAGCAAGCTATCAACAGGAATCCCCATGCGTACCCTGAAAAACATTCTGACCCTGATGCTCAAAGAGTTCCGCAGCGTGCTGACTGATCCGGTGCTGATGGTGCTGATTGTGTACATCTTCACCGCCACGATTTATCAGATGGCGCAGGTCGGGGCGGATTTGAAAAACGCCACTGTCGGCATCATCGACCAAGACCGTTCGGTTTTGTCCATGCGTATCCGCGATGCCGTGCAACATCCGTTTTTCAAACCGGTAGAGGACGTGCGGCGCGAGGATTCGGACGAATTGATGGATAAGGGCGAGTTCACCTTTATTTTGGAAGTGCCGCCCAATTTTCAGCGCGACATGGCGGCAGGGCGCAATCCTGATTTGCAGCTTTTGGTTGATGCGACGTCGATGACGCAGGCGGGGGTGGGCGCGTCTTATCTTTCGCAAATTATCAACCGCGAAATTTACGAATTCACCGGCGTGACGCGGCCGGAGTTAATCAACCCCGTCATCAATACTTATTACAATCCCAACGGCGAGAGCGCGTGGTTTATGCCGACTTCGCAAATCGGTTCGATGTCGTGTATGTTGCTGATTTTATTGACGGGGGCGGCGGTTATCCGCGAACGCGAACGCGGCACAATCGAGCATTTGCTGGTGATGCCGGTCAATGCGTTCGAACTGATGATGGGCAAAGTGCTGGCAAATGCCGCCGTGATTTGGGTGGCGGCGTTGTCGTCGCTGTGGTTTATCGTGCATTTGAGCATAGGCGTGCCGCTCATCGGCTCGGTGCCGCTTTATGCGGTAGGGCTGGCGTTGTTCCTGTTTTCGGTGGCGTCGCTGGGCATCATGATTGCCACGTTCGCATCGACGATGGGACAGTTCGGTATGCTGATGCTGCCGGTGTATATCGTGATGAACCTGTTTGCCGGCGGCGCATCCCCGCGCAGCAACATGCCGCACGCGGCGCAACTGATCAGCGAATATTGGCCGCTGACGCAGTTCGTCAAATTCTCGCAAGACATCCTGTTCCGCGGCGCAGGGATTGAAATCGTGTGGGGACATATGCTGATCATGGGCTGTATCGGCGTAGGATTCTTGTGGCTGGCATTGTTGCGGTTTCAAGGGATGTTGGAGAGACAGAATTGACGAGATCTTCCCGCCAAGGATTGCTATAGTGGATTAAATTTAAATCAGGACAAGGCGACGAAGCCGCAGACAGTACAGATAGTACGGCAAGGCGAGGCAACACCGTACTGGTTTAAATTTAATCCACTATAAAAAGCAAACCTGACGGTTTGCTGCCCTCTCCCACGGGGAGAGGGGATTGAGGATGCTGAAACCCAACCATGTTTTGGATTTCAGTCAATTTGTACCTTCTTCCCGTGGGGAGAGAGATTAAGGATACTGAAACCCAGCCATTTTTGGATTTTCAGCCAATTTTGTTCCCTCTCCCCGTGGGAGAGGGGATTGAGGATACTGAACCCCAACCATGTTTGGGATTCCCAGCTAATTTGTCCCTTCCTCCCGTGGGGGAGGGAGTTGAGAATACGGAACCCCAACCGTGTTTGGGATTTCCAGCCAATTTGTCCCCTCTCCCCGCGGGAGAGGGTTAGGGAGAGGGCGGTAAGCCGCAGGCTTACATTCAGGTTTCGCAAAAAATCTTCTGAAAGTTCTCTCCAACAGGAGATCGCACATTCTGAAGACGTTGCGGCAAATTTTATTTGTGTGCAAGATAAACGAAAGGTCGTCTGAAAACCAAAATTCTGTTTGAACTGGCCCCCAAATCTTGGACACTCATAAAAGCCTATTCAGGCGCTCTGTGCAAGCTGGGTTCTGTATGCGACAGGACTCAGCTTTTTCAATTTCAAACTGCAACGCTCCCGGTTGTAGTA
>NZ_CALNWV010000074.1:0-4397 GCF_940793045.1 Neisseria sp. Marseille-Q2251 | reverse complement strand
CAGGGTTCAAGATGAGTTGAACCACCGGCCAAGAAAAACACTTGGCTACGAAACGCCAAGTGTTTTATTCTTGAAGCTGTTCAAACCACTGATACACTAGTGTTGCACTTGAAATCCGAATCCAAGGACTCTGTCCATTTCGGTCGGCATTCTAAAACTTTTTGATAAACCGGACAGCTTTCAATATGCGCGCCGGGCAGGTAGCCGGTACTCATTAAAAATTCGCCGACGATTTCGCCGCCGACAAATTTGAAATGTTTTTTAAACAGCTTCACCCACTCGGCTTTATCGAGCGGATGGTGCGCATCGAGCCAGTGTTTGAACGAGCCGCATTCCTGCTGCAACTTTTTAATTTGCCGTGCGTTGTAAATGGCGGCATTGATTTTCAGACGGTTGCGGACGATGCCTGCGTCGGCAAGCAGGCGTTCGATGTCGGCTTCGTCGAATGCGGCGACAGTATCAATGTCGAAATCTTTAAATGCAGCCCGAAACGCCTGCTGCTTTTTCAGCATCAACGTCCAGCTCAAACCCGCCTGATTGATTTCCAACACCAGCCGTCCGAACAACTCATTGTCGTCTGAAATCGGAAAACCGTATTGCGTATCGTGGTAATGTTTGTTCGGATTGTCGGTATTGTTTGGGAGAGCGGCAACAAAATCGCAGTAATTCATGTTTTATCAACCAAGCAAAACAAAGGTCGTCTGAAAACCTAAAACGGGGTTTCAGACGACCTTTCAAAATCGAAACGTGGCAAAATACCTGCCGCGCAAGTTTAAATCAATCCACTTCGCCCGCGTATTGCTCAGCGGTCAGCAGGCCGTCGTAGTCGGCGGGATTGGCAGGTTTGATTTTGAAGAACCAGCCTGCGCCGTAAGGGTCGCTGTTGGCGGTTTCCGGCGCGCTGGGCAAATCTTCGTTGACGGCAACGACTTCGCCCGCAATCGGCGCGTACACGTCGGACGCTGCTTTCACAGACTCAACCACACCGGCTTGTTCTTCCGCGGCAAGGTTCGCGCCGACTTCGGGCAGCTCGACGAACACGATGTCGCCCAACAACTCTTGCGCGTGGTGGGTAATGCCGACGGTAATCGTACCGTCTTCTTCAAGGCGCAGCCATTCGTGGCTGGCAACGTATTTCAGTTCGGCGGGGATGTTGTTGCTCATGGTTTGATTCTCCATTGGTTTTGGTTTAGAACTAGACTAGAAAGGATACTGCTAACCTACTTGAAACTGAAACACTGTTCAATAGTTTTTTAGTAAGGAATATATTGCTTATCCAAAGGTTGAAGAACATCTGCTTTTAACACTAAACATTTTTGAGAAGCAATCAGCAACTCTTCTTCAGTATGCTTCCCGTAAAACTCTACAGATCTGGGACAAAATACTTTTACCTCGCCCAAATTCCACGCCATATAACCATACAACGCATTCTTTTGGAGTTTATTTTTCGGCTGAGCGCATTTATTTTTTTCTTCATCAAAATCTATTCCTTCAGAAGGCACTTCTCTCGTGAAGTTTTTCTTAATATATTCCATTCCTTCGGTTGTAATGCCGTTTACTCCAACTCCCTGAAATCCAACATCTTCTTTTCTTGTATAATTATTGTTTATCATATACCATCCAGAATCTTTTGGCATTTCTATAAATCTAATGGGATACAAAAACCTTTGCGGTAAGTCATTTGCAACAACAGCAATTGCTACCAAATAAAAAAAGCAAAAAAACAAAGGCAAAACATAGTAACTAATTTTATTTAAAATTTTATCTTTACCATCGTTCAATAGCATCACTGCAACAAAAGAGTTAGCTATAACCAGAATTGTTGAACATACTAAAAAAAACCACTGGTAACTTTTATCCCCAATCCAATTTGCAGCAATAGGCAAAACCGCGATTATAAATAAAATAAAGTTAAATAAAGAAACAAGTGTAAAAAATGAAACAAGGTCTCCCAATGAGTTAGACGTATATATTCCCTTTACTATTTTGAGTTTATATTTTTTTCTACCTGAATACCAGCAAAAAAAGAAGATTATGGCTGGTAAAAGAACAGAAAGTACCAAAATTACAAGTAAAAAAACCATTCCCCAAATACTGCGCTGCCATTCTTTTGATGCACAGAAAGCAACGAAAATAAACACCCAAAAGCCAATTATAGGGATGATACTCGACTGCCAAAATACAAGACGATCCTTTCTATTTCTTATTAGAACACCATTGTCATTCGCAATAGCAGATAATAAAAACGGAGCAAAAAGAGATATATAGAAAAATAAACCAATAAACCCAAATATAATTAATATTGCTATGGCGCTGTACGGTTGACTTATTACGTTTGTAAAAATACCTAACTGATTAATATTTTTAAGATATTTATAAACCACTACAAAACCAAATATCACACCCAAGCTGATACTCAGTTTTATAATATTTAGAATAATATTTAAAACTCTATCAATTTTATCTATTTTTACGTCTGTTACATCAAAAAAATCCATCCAACAAATTCTCTTTATCAGTTTTCAGACGACCTTGCCTATTCAAAAGTCGTCTGAAAACAAGTGAAGCGAGTTTTACTAAAATAAAAATGACGTTTTTTTTGCCAACTATATTCAATCAAACTGTTTCTGTCCGTTGCGCACAAACGGCAGCTTCAATACGCGTACGTCCACTTCCTTGCCGCGCATCAGCACTTTGGCGGTATCGCCGTCAAAATCTTTCGGCACGCGGGCGATGGCGATGGATTGTTTCAGGCTGGGCGAGAATACGCCGCTGGTGGTTTCGCCTTTGCCTTTGTCGGTCAACACTTCCATATGCGCGCGCAGGATGCCGCCTTTGTCGAGCAGCAAACCGACTTGTTTGACGGCAACGCCTTTTTCTTTCAATGCCAGCAAAGCGGCTTTGCCGACGAAATCGCGGTTTTCGTCTTTCAAATCAACCGTCCAACCCATGCCTGCTTCGAGCGGGCTGGTGTCGTCGTCCATATCGTTGCCGTAGAGGTTCATACCGGCTTCCATGCGCAGGGTGTCGCGTGCGCCGAGACCGCAGGGCTGTACGCCGGCTTGTTGCAGGGCTTTGAAGAATGCGACGGCTTCGGTGCCGGGCAGGATGACTTCCACGCCGTCTTCGCCGGTGTAGCCGGTACGGGCGACAAACCAGTCGTTGCCCAAATCCGCGCCTTGGAACGGTTTAAGATTGTGGACGACATCCACCCATTCGGGTTTGACGGTCAGGAGTTTTTCAATGGCTTTAGGACCTTGTACGGCAAGCATACCGAGGTCGTAGCGCGGATTGAAAGCGACGCCGAATTCTTGTCCGATTTTGTGGAACTGGGCGGTATCTTTTTCGCGGGTCGCGCCGTTGGACACGATGCGGTATTGGGTTTCGGCTTCGTTGGTGCGGTAAACGATCAAGTCGTCAATCACGCCGCCGTTGTCGTTGAGCAGCGCAGAATAAAGGGCTTTGCCGACGAAAGCGAGCTTGGCAACGTCGTTGGCAATCAGTTTGCGGAAAAAGGCTTTGGCGTTCGCTCCGGCGACGTCGGTGACGAGCATATGGGATACGTCGAACATGCCTGCGTCGGTGCGCACGGCTTCGTGTTCGGCGATTTGCGAACCATAATGGATGGGCAGCTCCCAGCCGGCAAAATCGACCAGCTTCGCGCCTGCATCTTGATGGGCTTGGTGAAACGGGGTGGTTTTCAGGGCAGTCATTCTCAGCTTCTCCGGATTTATTGTTCAGATGCCGTCCGCACATAAGCGCGGAAGACCCTATCTGTCCTTGAACCTGAGATTTTCGGCATACCCGCTTGATGACAAACCAGTCTGCTCACTGCTTTGCGCGGTTGTCTGAATGGTGGTTCAGACGGCCTTCTCCCCTTCGGTGGGTGCGAGCGCACCGCTCTCCAGATGTTTTATTTCAACGTGCAGTCCCTGTTGCCTGAGCGATTTAAGGGCATCTGCGCCTTCGGCGGCTACATGTAACCTGATGTAGCTCTCTCCTGCACATGCCCCGATTATGGCTTGAAAAGGCGGTTTGGGCAAGCCGTCTTTTATATGACGAACATTCGTTTTGCCCAAATTGGCTAAAGCCTGTTTGCGGGGATGGAAATTAAATCAATTTGAGACCTTTGCAAAAAAGCCCTTCCCCCGACAGCCGAAACCCAAACACAGGTTTTCGTCTATTTCCGCACCCCCAAATCACTCCTAATTTTACCCAAATATCCCCTTAATCCTCCCCGGATACCCGATAATCAGGCATCCGGGCCACTTTTTAGGCAGCAACAGGCACACTTAGCCTGTTAGCCGCTTTCAACAGGTTCAAACACATCGCCTTCAGATGGCTTTGCGCACTCACTTTAATCAGTCCGAAATAGGCTGCCCGCGCATAGCGGAATT
>NZ_CALNWV010000073.1:0-4399 GCF_940793045.1 Neisseria sp. Marseille-Q2251 | reverse complement strand
TCAAAATCCCAAGGTATTGAAGATCAACGAAAGCTTTGTCACGGTATCGTGTGAAACGACCGAAAGCACCTGCGAAGACAAGACGCAGCATTTCGCCAATACGGACAAATCATGCAAGATATTTGAGCCTTGAGGCATCGATAGCAAAAGGTCGTCTGAAACCTAAATTGGTTTGCCGTTGTGCTTTTTCGGTGACAGTGCAGTGAAGGGACAGATATTGGATTGGGTATCGTTCGTCTTGGGTCAGTTGCGTGTGACTCATATGGAAAGCTTTGATTTACTTAATCTTTAGCCCATAAACCCGCTTGGTGGTTTATGGGCTATAAACGATCAAACCTTACAGACAAGCCATTTCGTTTGCCATTTGCTGTTCTAAGGTTTCGCGTCGGCGGATAAGCCGGTATTCGTTGCCGTCCACCAAGACTTCCGCCGCCCGGTTGCGTGTGTTGTAATTGCTTGCCATGCTGGCGCCGTATGCGCCTGCGCTGCGGATAACCAGCAAATCGCCTTCTTCGCAGGCAAGGGTGCGGTCTTTGCCGAGGAAGTCGCCGGTTTCGCAAATCGGGCCGACGATGTTGGCAGTCAGTGGCGGGATGTTTTTTGGTTCTACCGCTTCGATATGGTGATACGCGTCATACAGGGCGGGGCGCATGAGGTCGTTCATGGCGGCATCGACCATGACGAAGTTTTTCTCTTCGCCGTGTTTGACGAACTCGACACGCGCCAGCAGCGAACCTGCATTGCCGACTAAGCTACGGCCTGGCTCAAGAATGAGTTTCAGACGACGTGTGCCAATCAGTTTTTGAACTGCTTGGGCATACGCGCCCAAATCAGGGACGGTTTCGTCTTGATAAACGATGCCGACGCCACCGCCTAAGTCCAAATGTTCTAAAACGATGCCTTCATTCGCCAATTGGTCGACCAAAATCAAGATGCGTTCGCAGGCTTCGATGAGCGGGCTTAAGTCGGTCAGTTGTGAACCTATGTGGCAATCGATGCCGATGATTTTGAGGTGGCTTTGGCGGGAGGCATGGCGGTAGGCTCCGAGAGCGTCGGCGTAGGCGATGCCGAATTTGTTGGCTTTCAGACCGGTGGAGATGTAAGGATGGGTTTTGGCATCGACATCGGGGTTGACGCGCAGGGAGACGGACGCGGTTTTGCCCAAGCGTTCGGCAACCTTTTGAATGCGATCGATTTCGGGGATGCTTTCCATATTGAAGCATTTCACGCCGGCATGTAGCGCAAACTCGATTTCCGCCTCGCTTTTGCCCACGCCTGAAAAGATGGTTTTCGCCGCGTCGCCGCCCGCCGCCAAAACGCGCGCCAGTTCGCCGCCGGAGACGATGTCGAAACCGCTGCCCAGCGAGGCGAAGTGTTTGATGATGCTCAGATTGCCGTTGGCCTTGACGGCGTAGCAGACGAGCGGGGAAAGCGCGGCAAACGCGGTTTGGTAGTTTTCAAATGCTTCGATCAGCGCGGATTGGCTGTACACATAAAGCGGCGTGCCGAATTCTTCGGCAAGGCGGGAATAGGGAACTTGTTCGCAATGCAGGGTCATGTTGGTGAGGCTTAATCGTTGGTTTGATTGGTAGGTTCTTTGGAAGAATGGATTTTCAGGCCGGTTTGGACCACGCCGAAACGCGCCTTGTCGCCTTCTTTGGGCAGGTAGAGGTCGCCTTTGTAACCGCAGGCTGAAAGCAGGAGGGCGGTTGCCGCCGCAAAAAATACGCCGTATTTCATCGGTAAACTTCCTTCATAAGCGCGAATGTGGCAAGATTCGGTATCTTAAACAAAAAACACACAAAAAGCCATGATGACCGAAAGCGAATTCATCCGCATAAGCGAAGCATTATTTGAACACATCGAAGACCAAATCGACGAAAACGGCTGGGATTTCGACTGCCAGTTTGCCGGAAACGTGCTGACCATCGAAGCCGGAGACGGCACCCAAATCATCGTCAACCGCCACACGCCCAATCAGGAATTGTGGATTGCCGCCAAAAGCGGCGGCTACCATTTCGCCGAGCAAAACGGTAAATGGCTGGCAACGCGCGACGGACGGGATTTCTACGACGTTCTAAACGAAGCCCTGAGCACGGCTTCGGGCGAAGCGGTAAAGATTGCCGAATTGTAATTTGAGTGTTATCACGGAAAGAAAAAATGGACACACGTCCCTTTTATTTCGGACTTATATTTATCGCGATTATCGCTATACTTGCTAACTATTTAGGAAACACTGATTTTTCCCATCATTATCATATCAGTGCTTTAATTATTGCTATCTTGCTGGGAATGGCAATCGGCAATACCATTTATCCGCAATTTTCAACACAAGTGGAAAAAGGCGTTTTGTTTGCCAAAGGCGCGCTTCTTCGCACTGGCATTGTGCTGTATGGTTTCCGCCTCACTTTTGGCGATATTGCCGATGTAGGATTAAATGCTGTCGTTACCGATGCAATCATGCTAATTTCAACCTTCTTTTTTACTGCACTTTTAGGCATTCGTTATCTAAAAATGGATAAACAATTGGTTTATCTCACTGGGGCAGGTTGCAGCATTTGCGGTGCGGCAGCAGTGATGGCGGCAGAGCCTGTTACCAAAGCAGAATCCCATAAAGTTTCAGTGGCGATTGCCGTAGTGGTCATTTTCGGGACGCTTGTTATTTTTACTTACCCCTTGTTCTACACGTGGTCACAACATTTAATTAACGCCCATCAATTCGGTATTTATGTTGGTTCTAGTGTACACGAAGTGGCTCAAGTTTATGCGATTGGGGAAAATATTGATCCTATCGTGGCGAATACTGCCGTCATTTCCAAAATGATCCGAGTGATGATGCTCGCCCCCTTTTTATTAATGCTTTCTTGGTTATTAACACGTAGTAATGGAGTATCAGAAAATACATCACACAAAATTACAATTCCTTGGTTTGCTGTACTTTTTATTGGTGTTGCCATTTTTAATTCTTTTGATTTATTACCAAAAGAACTCGTGAAATTATTCGTTGAAATCGATTCTTTCTTATTAATTTCATCAATGGCTGCGCTTGGCTTAACGACGCAAGCAAGCGCAATCAAAAAGGCAGGATTAAAACCGTTTGTTTTAGGAATACTAACTTATTTATGGCTAGTGGTTGGTGGATTTTTAGTGAACTATGGAATATCAAAATTAATATAAAATTCACTAAAGAGAGCGTTACCCAATGGCACAATTACCGCTATATCTGACTTCTGAAATCAAAGACTTTACTGTCGGCACGCCCGAAGTTTTACAATCATTTTTCGAACATGTCCCTTATGGCGTCGTCTTTGAAGACGACGGCGACACAGGCTACTTCTATGCTGCCTCGAAAGATGGGATTTTGGATGCTTTGCATATCTACAATGTCGAAGATGTATCCGACAAACATATCCCCAATCATGTTTTGATTTTATGGGACGATGCCTGCACTTTGGCAGCTTTGTGCATCAACGACTACATCCATGCCGTCTATGATTTTGTCGCGCAGGCAGGATATTGCCGCAACGGCTTCCCTGAGGCACACGGAGAATGGGTGAAAGTCGAAAACCGCGTCTTGGACGATGAATTGCTGGACAAACTCCTCTCCCGAAAATCTACATAACCCACTCAAAAGGATAACAAAATGCCCCTGTTAGACAGTTTCAAAGTCGACCACACCCGTATGCACGCCCCCGCCGTACGCGTGGCGAAAACCATGACTACGCCCAAAGGCGACACCATTACCGTATTCGACCTGCGCTTTTGCGTTCCCAACAAAGAAATCCTGCCTGAAAAAGGCATCCACACACTGGAGCATTTGTTCGCGGGCTTTATGCGCGACCACTTGAACGGCAACGGCGTCGAAATCATCGATATTTCCCCGATGGGCTGCCGCACCGGTTTCTACATGAGCCTCATCGGCACGCCCGACGAGCAGCAGGTCGCCGACGCATGGCTCGCTTCGATGCAGGATGTGGTCAATGTCAAAGACCAAAGCAAAATCCCCGAGTTGAACGAATACCAATGCGGCACCTACATGATGCACTCGCTCGCTGAAGCGCAAGAAATCGCGCAAAACGTCCTGACACGCAAAGTGGCGGTGAACAAAAACGAAGAGCTGACGCTGGATGAAAGTTTGCTGAACGCTTAAACGATAGGTATTGAAAAAGGTCGTCTGAAAACGGGAAACCGATTTCAGACGACCTTTTGCTTGAATAGAAAGAATGGACAAATTATCCGAGACCTTTGCAAAAAAGCCCTTTCCACCGGCAACCGAAACCCCAACACAGGTTTTCGGCTGTTTCCGCCCCAATCACTCCTGATTCTACCCAAATACCCCCTTAATCCTCCCCGGACGCCCCATAATCAGGCATCCGGGCCGCCTTTTAGGCGGCAACAG
>NZ_CALNWV010000072.1:0-5018 GCF_940793045.1 Neisseria sp. Marseille-Q2251 | reverse complement strand
GTAAAAATATTTTCCAGATGAGAGTCCTTAAGGTCATTGGCAAATAGGAAATTACACATTACTCCATCTCACTTTTAATAGGTAAAAATATGCAACGTTATACTCCTTTATTCAATGCCTTGCTTGCGGGGCGGCTTGGTATTGTTGTTGTGGCGCTTGTTGTTGGTAGCTGCCTTGGCTGTAACCGCCGTCGTCGTAAGGTGCGCCGCCGCTGTTGTCGTTGCGGCCGCCGAGCATTTTCATTTCATTGGCGATAATGTCGTATGCGGTACGTTCGATGCCGTCTTTGCCTTGGTATTTACGGCTTTGGATGCGGCCTTCCAGATAAACTTGGCTGCCTTTTTTCAGGTATTGCCCAGCGATTTCGGCGAGGCGGCGGTACATAGTGATGTTGTGCCACTCGGTGCGTTCCACGCGCTGGCCGTTGCGGTCGTTCCAGGTTTCGCTGGTGGCGACGCTGAAATTGCAGACGGCTTCGCCGTTGGGCATATAGCGGACTTCGGGGTCGCGACCGAGACGGCCGATAAGGATGACTTTGTTCAATGACATTTTTTAAACTCCTGTGATGATGTTTTCGGCGGCCTCTTGGTCAAATCCTTTTTGCAACGCCTTGATGTAAATAGTTTGTTTGTCTGCGCTGAAGGTAATGCTTTCGACGCCTTCGACTTGGGACAATGCTTGGTAGAGCGAATCGTGTTTTTCCTGCCATGCGGGGCTGACGGGATAGCTGAGGTTTTTGACGGGTTTGGGCGCGGGCGCGAGCACGGCGATGACCAGCCATAGCAGCATCAACACGCTGCAAAAGGTGAAAACGCCTGCAAAGCCGTATTGTTGAAACAGCCATCCGCCGCTTGCGCCGCCTACAAACAGCCCGACGGACTGCATGGTATTGTAAACGCCCATCGCTGTGCCTTTCAAATCGGCCGGCGCAATCTTAGATACCATGGACGGCAGGCTGGCTTCCAATACGTTGAAGCCGATAAAGTAAACGACCAGATAGGCGGTAATCAGCCAAATCGAGTGCATGCCGAACAATAAGCCGATTTGCGCCGCTGCGATGCAGGCGATGCCGAGGATGAAGACTTGCTTGAGCTTGTTGCGGGTTTCGCCGATGATGATGAGGGGGATCATAATCACCAGCCCTGCAATAGTCGAGGGCAGATAGACTTTCCAATGCTGGATTTTTTCCAAACCGAGCTGCGTCATGGCAAAAGGCAGGGCGGTGAATAACGCCATTTGTGCGGCGTGCAGCGCGAAAATGCCGAAATCCAAGTTGAGAAGCTGGCGGTCTCGGAGGACTTCGCCCATGCGAGAGGGCTGCGCCTGTGTGTCTTCGTGCAGCTTGGACACTTCGGGATCAGGAGTCATCCAAGCGACAACGCCTATGCTGATGACGGTCAGGATGCCGGTCAGCATAAACAATCCGGGAACGCCGATAATGTCGGCAATCATCGGGGCGACCACAAGGCTGACGGAAAAGGTCAAGCCTATGCTCAAACCTATCATCGCCATTGCGCGGGTACGCACGCCGTCTCGGGTCAAGTCGGCAAGCAGCGCGGTCACTGCGGCGCTGACTGCGCCCGCCCCTTGAATGGCGCGCGCGGCAACCAGCATAGGCAATGAGTTGGCGGCGGCGGCAAGAAAACTACCGGCGGCAAAGACAATCAGTCCGACATAAATGGTTTTTTTGCGTCCGAATTTATCGGAGGCGATGCCCAAAGGCAGTTGCAGCAAAGCCTGCGTCAGTCCGTAGATACCCATTGCCAGACCGACCAAGGTTTTGTTGTTTTCCGCGCCGGGCAACGAGGCGGCATATAAGGACAAAACGGGGAGAACCAAGAACATCCCCAACATACGCAGTGCGTAAACGCCGGAGAGGGTGGTGCTGGCACGCCATTCGTGCGGGAACATTTGGATGCGGGTGTCTTTTGCCATAAACGGTTTTTCAGACGACCCGGTAGAATTTTGAGGTCGTCTGAAATTTTAAAATTATCAGATGTGCGGATTATACAGGATTCAAAAGGGTTTGCATTTGCACGGGCGCAGCCGTTTATACCCCGCGGTCAGCCCCATTGCCAGCGGTTGCGCCATGCGCCCAAGACGGCGTTGGGGTATTTGTTGCTGCCCAGGCTGCCGTTGAATCGCGCCAAAGCGCGGACGATGTTGCCTTTTTCGATATTGTTGTAGTGGCGCAGGATGGTGCAGCCGTAGCGCAGGTTGGTGCGGATGTCGAACAGGTTGTGCGAAGGTTTGCCGATATAGTTTTTCCAAAACGGCATGACCTGCATCAGCCCGCGCGCGCCCACGCCGCTGATGGCGTATTGGCGGAACGCGCTCTCGACTTCGATCAAGCCCAAAATCACTTGGGTATTCAACCCCGCGCGGCTGCTTTCGTATTGGATGTTGACCAGCAGGCGGCGGCGTTCGGCGGCATCGGGAACGTAGCGGGCAAGGCGGGAAGACATTGCCGCCAGCCAGCGTTCGCCTTCGTTTGGATCGGCGAACACGAGGCGCGGCGGATTGACATTGTTGATGGAGCTGCGCATCACTGAAGCGACATCGTCGGCAAGCGTTTCTTCGCGTTGCGCACCGGCGAGTGCGGCTGCCGGGCTGAGCAGCAATGCGCCGCCAGCCAGTAAAAAGCGGCGGCGGGACGGGGATTCGGGCGTGAGGATAAGGTTTTCCGTTTTCATGTGTACTGTCATTCGTTTAGTCGGTTTAAAGGTCGTCTGAAAACCCTATTTTTGTTTTCAGACGACCTTTTGACGTTTGCAAAACGGGTATTATAAGAATATCTCCGTGCAGAATCAAAGGTGGCGTACATCATTGATGAGCAGATTGACTTGAAACAGACAATGCGTGATACATCAATACGGTGCAATATTGCGGCGGTTTAAAGTTGATCTGCGATATTGTCAATCAACGGCGGGACAGAGTAACATTAGAGCTTCGTTTATCCACCGGTATTTCTTCATGACCACTACGCCCACCAACGTCCTGGCATCCGTCGATTTAGGTTCCAACAGCTTCCGCCTCCAAGTTTGCGAAAACAACAACGGACAACTGAAAGTCATCGATTCCTTCAAACAAATGGTGCGTTTTGCCGCCGGTTTGGACGAACATAAAAACCTCGACGAAGCATCACAAGAGCGCGCCTTGGACTGTTTGGCAAAATTCGGCGAACGGCTGCGCGGGTTCAAACCCGAACAAGTGCGCGTTGTGGCGACCAATACCTTCCGCGTAGCAAAAAATATCGCCCAATTCCTACCCAAAGCCGAAGCCGCACTGGGCTTCCCCATCGAAATCATCGCAGGCCGTGAAGAAGCCCGCCTCATTTACACCGGCGTCGTCCACACCCTACCGCCCAACGGCGACAAGATGCTCGTCATCGACATCGGCGGCGGCTCGACCGAATTCGTCATCGGCTCCGACCTCCAGCCGCTCGCTACCGAAAGCCTGCCCTTAGGCTGCGTCACTTACAGCCTGCGTTTCTTCCAAAACAAAATCACCGCCAAAGACTTCCAAGCCGCCATCTCTGCCGCACGTAACGAAATCCAGCGCATCAGCAAACTCATGAAGCGTACAGGTTGGGATTTCGCCATCGGCACATCCGGCTCCGCCAAATCCATCCGCGACCTCATCGCCGCCGAGCTGCCCCAAGAAGCCGACATCACCTACAAAGGCATGCGCTACCTCGCCGACCGCATCATTGAAGCCGGTTCCGTCAAAAAAGCCAAATTCGAAAGCCTCAAGCCCGAACGCGTGGAAGTGTTCGCCGGCGGACTGGCCGTCATGATGGCAGCGTTTGAAGAACTCGAACTCACCAAAATGACCGTTACCGAAGCCGCCCTGCGCGACGGCGTATTCTACGATCTGATTGGGCGAGGTTTGAACGAAGACATGCGCGATCAGACGACCGCTGAGTTCCAAAACCGCTACCACGTCAGCCTCAACCAAGCCAAACGCGTCGCCGAAACCGCGCAAGCCTTTATGGACAGCCTGTGCCACGCCAAAAACGTAACCGTCCAAGACCTTGCCCAATGGCAACAATACCTCGGCTGGGCAGGCAGACTGCACGAAATCGGACTCGACATCGCCCACACCGGCTACCACAAACACTCCGCCTACATCCTCGAAAACGCCGATATGCCCGGCTTCTCCCGCAAAGAACAAACCATACTCGCGCAACTGGTCATCGGACACCGCGGCGACATGAAAAAAATGGCGGACATCGTCGGTAGCAGCGAAATGCTTTGGTACGCCGTCCTTTCCCTGCGCCTCGCCGCACTTTTCTGCCGCGCCCGCCTGCCTTTGGATCTGCCGCCGCAAACCCAACTGCGCGCCGACGAAACCGGCAAAGGCTTCATCCTGCGCATCAGCCAAAACTGGCTCGAACAACACCCCCTAATCGCCGCCGCGCTCGACTACGAAAGCGCGCAATGGCAAAAGATCGATATGCCTTTCAACGTGCAGCCTCAATAGGGCTGAAAATAGTAAAAAGGTCGTCTGAAAATTAGATTCAGACGACCTTTTTGTTATTTGCAGGGATGTCGTGATTTGAGATAAGGATTTTGAATCCAATATTTTTTAGTATTTGAAACAGGTCGATAAGGGCTGACCCATCAGATATTTTATCAATGGGTATGGTTTGGGATGAAGCATGGGCTTTCCTCAATAAATCACTCAAACATAATGTTCTAACACATCGATAGTGTTTCCTATTTAAGATTAAGCAAGTAAAAAACGTTTATCGTTTGCTGCTATAGTAAATTAAAAACAAAATAGTACAATACTCAACTTTGAAGGTTTAACCATGGCATACTCTGCGGACTTAAGAAACAAAGCTTTAAACTATTACGAACAATGCAAAAATATCAGCCAAACCGCAGTAACGTTTAACTTGTCAAGAAACACGCTTTACCTGTGGATTCGCCTTAAAAAACAAACAGGCAGCCTAAAACATCAAGTTACCGGTCTAAATGCCGTCAAATTGGATAGGCAAAAACTGGCTCAATATG
>NZ_CALNWV010000071.1:0-5328 GCF_940793045.1 Neisseria sp. Marseille-Q2251 | reverse complement strand
GGTATACCTATATCTATACCGACCCAGATTCCTACGAACCGCTGGCGCAAGTCCGCGATTGGACAACCGAAGACGGCGAAAGCCGCCAACAGACCCACTACTTCCACGGCGACCAAATCGGCATCCCGCGTGAGATGACCGATAAGGACGGCAACCTCTTATGGTTCGGCAACTACACCGGCTGGGGTCGTCTGAAAGAAGAAACCAGAGTAACAGATACTGCATACCAACCGTTCCGCCTGCAAAACCAGTATGCCGACCGTGAAACGGGGCTGCATTACAACTTCTTCAGGTATTATGAACCTGATGTGGGTCGGTTTGTGAATCAGGACCCGATTGGGTTGATGGGTGGGATGAATCTGTATCAGTTTGCGCCGAATACTCAGCAATGGATAGATCATTTAGGGCTTGATGTTAATATCATTCGATCTGATCGCTCAGTTACATTTATCCTTGATATTTCTTTAAATGGAAGGAATGTAACCAATACTGATATAGAAAATGTAAAGAATGGGATTGAACGAAACTGGAATGCTGGAGGATGGAAATATGGTGGATGCAATATTAGATTCATTGCAAATGTAAAAGCAAATGACAGCAAAATGGCTAACCAAATTACTGCCGAACCTATCAATGGTAGAAGTTATGTAAATAAAGCTGGAGGAAATAGAGGAGTTTGGTATATGAGGGATCCTAATGTCTCATGGGTAGCCGCTCATGAGGCTGGCCATCTAATGGGATTAGGTGATAGATACAAAGATATAAACGGGAAAAGTATTCCTCAAAAAGGATGGGAAAACAATATCATGGCTGCACCTAACAAACCTGTTGAACAGAGAAACATAAACGAATTAATACCATTTACAACAAAATGTGCCTGTAATATTTTGGAATACATGTAAACAATATTTTTATATTTATATTAATGGGATTTAAAATGAAAAATATACTACTCTCTTTTGGAATAATTTCTATAATACTTTCACTAGCCTGTACTTATAGAGAAAAATATTATTTCAATCAGGAAAATAAACCGAGAGAACTAGGCCAAGAATTATCAGGTTATCCTTTTGATTTTATAGTATTGAGAATGAAAACAGAAAGTACTAATAATATTGATGGATATGTAAATTTATGGATAAAAAATACCAACGGAGAATCTGAAGCTCTTGAAGCAATTCTGACTAAAAAGCAAATAGACTACCAAAAGAATAGCATTTATTATACTATTGATAAATTTGAACATTTTAAATTTAAAGATGTGCAAATTGAAAACAAAGAAGGTAGGATCTATCTAGATGGGCGTAATTTATCTGAAATTGGGAATGCAACCTTGTCTGAAGATGGGAAGCTAGAGATGGGAACATTTTACCGAACCTTTCATTAGAGTCCACAATCTGTTGCCAGCAAGCGAGGTTGGGTCGAGACCCAACAAAATATCAAGGTCGTCTGAAATAACCTTCAGACGACCTTTCCCTATACGCTTACCCTTACCTGCTTCAACCACAACGAAAACGGCCAACTCATTGCCCAGCACCAATGGAAAGTGCCGAGCAAAGAAGAGAACGCCCGAAACGGCCTGCCCGAAACCGACTGGCGCGATGCGCAGTACGATATGCTGTACCTGCCCGTCACCGAAACCGTCCGCTACCACTACGACTTCAACGGCAACCGCACCGCCACCGTCCTGCCCGACGGCAGACAGATCAACTATCTGTATTACGGCAGCGGCCACCTCCACCAAATCAGCCTCGACGACGAAGTCATTACCGACATCGAACGCGACAAGCTGCACCGCGAAATCTTCCGCACACAGGGTAAACTCGCCAGCCGCTACGAACTCGATCCCCTGGGTCGTCTGAAACGGCAAATCGCCACCCTCAACGACCTGACGGAAGGCGGTAAAGGCAAAACCAAAGTGGCGGCGGGTTATAATCAAACCGCCGTCAAACGCAGCTACGGCTACGACCGCACCGGCAACCTGACCCACAGCACCGACCAGCGGACGGGCACGACGCAGTTCGAGTACGACAAACTGGGCCGGATCACCCAAGCGGGCAACGAACTGTTCGCCTTCGACCCTGCTCACAATATACTTTCAGACGACCTCAATGCCGTCACCGACAACCGCCTGAAAACCTACAACGGTACGACCTACTACTACGACAACTTCGGCAACCTCATCCACCGCGAACTGGCAAACGGCGAAGTGCAGAACTATTTCTACGATCTGCATGACCAACTGGTTAAAGCCGAAATCTTTAAAAAAGACGGCACAAAAGAAACTTGGTCCTACACCTACGATGCCTTGGGCAGAAGGATAGGCAAAGGTCGTCTGAAAGACGGAGAAGTTTCAGGCAGCCTCGAAAACCAAACCCGCTTCGTTTGGGACGGCAGCCATCTCTTGCAGGAAATCCAGCCGGACGGCAGATATACCTATATCTACGCAGACCCGGATTCCTACGAACCGCTGGCGCAGGTACATAACCGGACCAACGAAGACGGCGAAAACCGACAACAAACCCACTACTTCCACTGCGACCAAATCGGCATCCCGCGCGAGATGACCGATAAGGACGGCAAGCTCTTGTGGTTCGGCAACTACACCGGCTGGGGTCGTCTGAAAGAGGAAACCAAGGTAACGGATAGTGCTTACCAACCGTTCCGCCTGCAAAACCAGTACGCCGACCGTGAAACGGGGCTGCATTACAATTTCTTCAGGTATTACGAGCCGGATGCGGGTCGGTTTGTGAATCAGGATCCGATTGGGTTAGAAGGTGGAAAAAATTTCTATTCTTATTCTAGTAATACTACTAAATGGATTGATATACTAGGATTATGTGTTAAAGAGGCTGAAAAAAAATTAAATGAAACTATGGCTCCTCATAAAGGAAAGCGTAATGCCCCTTCTATTATGGTGGCTGCCTATACAGCGACAGGCCTCATTGAAGTCGCATCTAACGGAGATATACCAGGTAAAATTGCGCCAGAATTACAAGAGCTTGCAGATAGACATGGTGGGGTAGGAGCAAAAACTGAGTGTGGTAATACTATAGGTAGATGTGCAGAATTTAGAGCTGCTAATAAGCTACTTTTAGATAATCCTGATTTAAAATTAAAAGACATTAAATTTACTAAAGCTAAGCGCCCTAGAACTGGCCAAGCAAGACCATATTGTGATAACTGCGTCAATATATTTGGTGTAACAAATTAAACACTATTAACTATTAATTAGTATGATCAAAAAGGATTAAATCAATGATTATGTCAGAATTATTTATCGAGTCTCACGATTTAGATTGGTTCGCAATTAATGATAAAAATTTTATTGCTCATTTTGCAACTGGTGGCACTGATAAATTACCAAGCAAATTAAAGACATCTAAGTCATTATGGGAACAGCAATTTAACTTTTTTAATAATCTACCTGATATTACGGAACCTGTATTTTGTGAGAATAATTTACCAATATTTGATAGCTTAAAAGAGAAAGAAGAATATTTAGAATCCTTTGCAGGTTACGCAAAAAAAGGGATTTTTAGTTATGATATAGATTTTGATAGTTTAGTGTATAAACTAATAGCATTTCCTAAAAACCCCACCAAGCTAAATGAATTGCCCATAGCGCATTATGGCAGAAATGATTTAACATTAATTAATCATAATTATGATTGTTCTTCAATAATTACTATCTAAAACAGCAAGTATAGATTGGTGCGAGCCCCAACCAAACCAAAAGGCCGTCTGAAACACAAATCCTTTCAGACGGCCTACTATGCTCTTTAACAATCTAATTTCTACCGACCGCTGCCGGTCGTCCGGTCAATCCGATACACGGGCTGAAGTTTTTGGAGAGTGAAACCGACTTTGCTTTTGAAGGCATCCTGCCGCTGGTTTGGAGCCGAAGCTATTATTCCGACCAGGACGGTACCGGCTGGCTCGGCGAGGGCTGGAGCGTGCCGGGCTGCCAACGCATCATCCGCGATGCGGCGGGATTGGCCTATATCGACGATCAGGGCCGTTTGTTTCCGCTGCCGGAAGTCGATGAGGATGATGAGGAACCGGTATTGTTCGAGAGCGAACAGATCTGGTTCAGCAAGAATCCGGACGGGCATTATGTCATTGCGTCGCTGGACGGTTCGATAGCGCTGCGTTTTGCGCCTTTGGTCGTCGCGGAAGACGGTTCGGACGAAGATGCCACCCTCTTCCCGCTGGTGGCGGTGGAAGACGCCAACGGCAACCATCAGCGTTTCGTCTATCATCCGCTGACCGGCTTGCCGCAATACGTCATCGACGGCAACGGCCGGGTGTTCTCGCTGAACTTCGGCAATGTGGCGGATGAACAGTCGCCCAAAATGCGGCTGCTTTCGGTGTCGCTGTTGGAGGGTTTGCCGGTCTTCGGCGAAACGGTCCGGGTCGGCAGCCCGCTGGTCCGCTACGAATACAACGGCAGCGGCGACCTGCTGCGCGTCATCGGCCGCGACGGCAACGTCAAACGCAGCTTCGGCTATAAAAACAATCTGATGGTGTCGCACACAGATGCGGCAGGATTGGTATCGGAATACGAATACGACCATTACACCCCGACCGGCAAGGTGTTGCGCAACTGGACCTCCTTGGGCGAGGAATGGCGTTTTACCTATCACGACGGTTATACCGAGGTGACCGACGTGTTGGGGCGTACCGAGCAATATCATTACGACTACAACAACGAGTTGACCAAACGGGTGTTTGCCGACGGCAGCTCCAATCTGATGGAACGTGACGGTTTGGGCCGTCTGCTCAGCCATACTGATGCGATGGGGCGCGTTACCCGTTATCAGTACAGCAACGAGGGGCAGGTTGAAACCATCGTCCGCCCCGACGGCGCCATCCTGCATTTCGACTATGACGACTGCTACCGCCTGATCCGTAAAAGCGATGCGGAAGGCCGTTATGACGGTTATACCTACGACGAAGCGGGCAACCTGCTGACCCATACCGACCCGCTGAAACATACCACCCGTTTCGAATACGCCGGCAACGGCCTGTTGCTGTCGGTAACCGATCCGAACGGCAGCAGCACCGCCTATCACTATAATGAGAACCGCCAGCCCGACCTCATTACCGACTGCTCCGGTTACGAAACCCGTCTGACCTACACCCCCGAAGGACAGTTGGCACGCATTACCGATGCGCTGGGACAGCACACCGAATACCATTACGACGCCGACCAAAACCTCACCCTCGCCCTCTATCCCGACGGCAGCAAAGAGACCTTCGGCTACGATGCCGCAGGTCGTCTGAAAACCCATACCGACGGCGAAGGCCATACCACTTCCTACGAAT
>NZ_CALNWV010000070.1:0-5625 GCF_940793045.1 Neisseria sp. Marseille-Q2251 | reverse complement strand
ATAGCAAGAAGGCAAGAAACAGCAATGACGAGTTTCAAGTAAAGGTATGAATAAAATATGAGGTAAAAGTAAAAGCCCCCGACATCTGTCAGGGGCTTAGAATAGGTGTTTGGCAGTGACCTACTTTCGCATGGAAGAACCACACTATCATCGGCGCTGAGTCGTTTCACGGTCCTGTTCGGGATGGGAAGGCGTGGGACCAACTCGCTATGGCCGCCAAACTTAAACTGTACAAATCGGTAAAGCCTTAATCAATATATTCGGTGATGACTGAATCAGTCAGTAAGCTTTTTATTTGAAGTTCTTCAAATGATAGAGTCAAGCCTCACGAGCAATTAGTATGGGTTAGCTTCACGCGTTACCGCGCTTCCACACCCCACCTATCAACGTCCTGGTCTCGAACGACTCTTTAGTGCGGTTAAACCGCAAGGGAAGTCTCATCTTCAGGCGAGTTTCGCGCTTAGATGCTTTCAGCGCTTATCTCTTCCGAACTTAGCTACCCGGCTATGCAACTGGCGTTACAACCGGTACACCAGAGGTTCGTCCACTCCGGTCCTCTCGTACTAGGAGCAGCCCCCGTCAAACTTCCAACGCCCACTGCAGATAGGGACCAAACTGTCTCACGACGTTTTAAACCCAGCTCACGTACCACTTTAAATGGCGAACAGCCATACCCTTGGGACCGACTACAGCCCCAGGATGTGATGAGCCGACATCGAGGTGCCAAACTCCGCCGTCGATATGAACTCTTGGGCGGAATCAGCCTGTTATCCCCGGAGTACCTTTTATCCGTTGAGCGATGGCCCTTCCATACAGAACCACCGGATCACTATGTCCTGCTTTCGCACCTGCTCGACTTGTCGGTCTCGCAGTTAAGCTACCTTTTGCCATTGCACTATCAGTCCGATTTCCGACCGGACCTAGGTAACCTTCGAACTCCTCCGTTACTCTTTGGGAGGAGACCGCCCCAGTCAAACTGCCTACCATGCACGGTCCCCGACCCGGATTACGGGTCTGGGTTAGAACCTCAAAGACACCAGGGTGGTATTTCAAGGACGGCTCCACAGAGACTGGCGTCTCTGCTTCAAAGCCTCCCACCTATCCTACACAAGTGACTTCAAAGTCCAATGCAAAGCTACAGTAAAGGTTCACGGGGTCTTTCCGTCTAGCAGCGGGTAGATTGCATCTTCACAACCACTTCAACTTCGCTGAGTCTCGGGAGGAGACAGTGTGGCCATCGTTACGCCATTCGTGCGGGTCGGAACTTACCCGACAAGGAATTTCGCTACCTTAGGACCGTTATAGTTACGGCCGCCGTTTACTGGGGCTTCGATCCGATGCTCTCACATCTTCAATTAACCTTCCAGCACCGGGCAGGCGTCACACCCTATACGTCCACTTTCGTGTTAGCAGAGTGCTGTGTTTTTAATAAACAGTCGCAGCCACCTATTCTCTGCGACCCTCCGAGGCTTACGGAGCAAGTCCTTAACCTTAGAGGGCATACCTTCTCCCGAAGTTACGGTATCAATTTGCCGAGTTCCTTCTCCCGAGTTCTCTCAAGCGCCTTAGAATTCTCATCCTGCCCACCTGTGTCGGTTTGCGGTACGGTTCGATTCAAACTGAAGCTTAGTGGCTTTTCCTGGAAGCGTGGTATCGGTTACTTCATGTCCGTAGACACTCGTCGTCACTTCTCGGTGTTAAGAAGACCCGGATTTGCCTAAGTCTTCCACCTACCGGCTTAAACAAGCTATTCCAACAGCTTGCTAACCTAACCTTCTCCGTCCCCACATCGCATTTGAATCAAGTACAGGAATATTAACCTGTTTCCCATCGACTACGCATTTCTGCCTCGCCTTAGGGGCCGACTCACCCTACGCCGATGAACGTTGCGTAGGAAACCTTGGGCTTTCGGCGAGCGGGCTTTTCACCCGCTTTATCGCTACTCATGTCAACATTCGCACTTCTGATACCTCCAGCACACTTTACAATGCACCTTCATCGGCCTACAGAACGCTCCCCTACCATGCCAGTAAACTGGCATCCGCAGCTTCGGTTATAGATTTGAGCCCCGTTACATCTTCCGCGCAGGACGACTCGACCAGTGAGCTATTACGCTTTCTTTAAATGATGGCTGCTTCTAAGCCAACATCCTGGCTGTCTGGGCCTTCCCACTTCGTTTACCACTTAATCTATCATTTGGGACCTTAGCTGGCGGTCTGGGTTGTTTCCCTCTTGACAACGGACGTTAGCACCCGCTGTCTGTCTCCCGAGGAACCACTTGATGGTATTCTTAGTTTGCCATGGGTTGGTAAGTTGCAATAACCCCCTAGCCATAACAGTGCTTTACCCCCATCAGTGTCTTGCTCGAGGCACTACCTAAATAGTTTTCGGGGAGAACCAGCTATCTCCGAGTTTGTTTAGCCTTTCACCCCTATCCACAGCTCATCCCCGCATTTTGCAACATGCGTGGGTTCGGTCCTCCAGTACCTGTTACGGCACCTTCAACCTGGCCATGGATAGATCACTCGGTTTCGGGTCTACACCCAGCAACTGTTCGCCCTATTAAGACTCGGTTTCCCTACGCCTCCCCTATTCGGTTAAGCTCGCTACTGAATGTAAGTCGTTGACCCATTATACAAAAGGTACGCAGTCACACCACAAGGGTGCTCCCACTGTTTGTATGCATCAGGTTTCAGGTTCTATTTCACTCCCCTCCCGGGGTTCTTTTCGCCTTTCCCTCACGGTACTGGTTCACTATCGGTCGATGATGAGTATTTAGCCTTGGAGGATGGTCCCCCCATATTCAGACAGGATTTCACGTGTCCCGCCCTACTTTTCGTACGCTTAGTACCACTGTTGAGATTTCGAATACGGGACTATCACCCACTATGGTCAAGCTTCCCAGCTTGTTCTTCTATCTCGACAGTTATTACGTACAGGCTCCTCCGCGTTCGCTCGCCACTACTTGCGGAATCTCGGTTGATTTCTTTTCCTCCGGGTACTTAGATGGTTCAGTTCTCCGGGTTCGCTTCTCTAAGTCTATGTATTCAACTTAAGATACTGCACAGAATGCAGTGGGTTTCCCCATTCGGACATCGCGGGATCATAGCTTTATTGCCAGCTCCCCCACGCTTTTCGCAGGCTTACACGTCCTTCGTCGCCTATCATCGCCAAGGCATCCACCTGATGCACTTATTCACTTGACTCTATCATTTCAAGAACTTCTCTGACTTTGCCTGACATTCCGTTGACGAGAACATCAAACTTGAATTTCCTACTCTGATAAAGCTTACTGCTTGTTGTGTCTTAATCCCGCCTTTTGTCTTTCGGGATTAAGTCGATACAATCATCACCCAAATACTGTACCTGTTTTTCTTTTCCTATCCAGGAGACAACTGACCGTTTGCAATCGGTCAATCATCAAAAACAGATACATTGTCTTTGTTTGTTGATTTCGGCTTTCCAATTTGTTAAAGATCGATGCGTTCAATATTGCTATTTACTTCGCAAATCAAAATGAGCTGATTATTATAGCAGCCTTTCTTTTTCCGTCAAACTGATTCACAATCAGACTTCTCTTTAGAAAAAAAGAAAGCAGTTACACTGCCTTTTTAACTCGCTTTGATTTGGAAAGTATTGGTGGAGGCAAACGGGATCGAACCGATGACCCCCTGCTTGCAAAGCAGGTGCTCTACCAACTGAGCTATGCCCCCGTTCTTGGTGGGTCTGGGAGGACTTGAACCTCCGACCCCACGCTTATCAAGCGTGTGCTCTAACCAGCTGAGCTACAAACCCGGATTCTCTTCTTAAGCGAATCTTGTCTTCACTCAAGCATTTTTCCGCATCTTCTACAGTTTACCGATAAGTGTGAATGCCACAGCCTCTTCTTTCTCTAGAAAGGAGGTGATCCAGCCGCAGGTTCCCCTACGGCTACCTTGTTACGACTTCACCCCAGTCATGAAGCATACCGTGGTAAGCGGGCTCCTTGCGGTTACCCTACCTACTTCTGGTATCCCCCACTCCCATGGTGTGACGGGCGGTGTGTACAAGACCCGGGAACGTATTCACCGCAGTATGCTGACCTGCGATTACTAGCGATTCCGACTTCATGCACTCGAGTTGCAGAGTGCAATCCGGACTACGATCGGTTTTGTGAGATTGGCTCCACCTCGCGGCTTGGCTACCCTCTGTACCGACCATTGTATGACGTGTGAAGCCCTGGTCATAAGGGCCATGAGGACTTGACGTCATCCCCACCTTCCTCCGGCTTGTCACCGGCAGTCTCATTAGAGTGCCCAACTTAATGATGGCAACTAATGACAAGGGTTGCGCTCGTTGCGGGACTTAACCCAACATCTCACGACACGAGCTGACGACAGCCATGCAGCACCTGTGTTACGGCTCCCGAAGGCACCCCTCCGTCTCTGGAGGGTTCCGTACATGTCAAGACCAGGTAAGGTTCTTCGCGTTGCATCGAATTAATCCACATCATCCACCGCTTGTGCGGGTCCCCGTCAATTCCTTTGAGTTTTAATCTTGCGACCGTACTCCCCAGGCGGTCGATTTCACGCGTTAGCTTCGCTACTAAGCAGTCAAGCTGCCCAACAGCTAATCGACATCGTTTAGGGCGTGGACTACCAGGGTATCTAATCCTGTTTGCTACCCACGCTTTCGGGCATGAACGTCAGTGTTATCCCAGGAGGCTGCCTTCGCCATCGGTATTCCTCCACATCTCTACGCATTTCACTGCTACACGTGGAATTCTACCTCCCTCTGACACACTCTAGTCACCCAGTTCAGAACGCAGTTCCCAGGTTGAGCCCGGGGATTTCACATCCTGCTTAAGTAACCGTCTGCGCCCGCTTTACGCCCAGTAATTCCGATTAACGCTCGCACCCTACGTATTACCGCGGCTGCTGGCACGTAGTTAGCCGGTGCTTATTCTTCAGGTACCGTCATCAGACAGGGGTATTAACCCCGCCCTTTTCTTCCCTGACAAAAGTCCTTTACAACCCGAAGGCCTTCTTCAGACACGCGGCATGGCTGGATCAGGCTTGCGCCCATTGTCCAAAATTCCCCACTGCTGCCTCCCGTAGGAGTCTGGGCCGTGTCTCAGTCCCAGTGTGGCGGATCATCCTCTCAGACCCGCTACTGATCGTCGCCTTGGTAGGCCTTTACCCCACCAACTAGCTAATCAGATATCGGCCGCTCAAACAGCGCAAGGCCAAATGGTCCCCTGCTTTCTTCCTCAGAAAATATGCGGTATTAGCTAATCTTTCGATCAGTTATCCCCCACTGCCCGGTACGTTCCGATATGTTACTCACCCGTTCGCCACTCGCCACCCAAGAAGCAAGCTTCTCTGTGCTGCCGTCCGACTTGCATGTGTAAAGCATGCCGCCAGCGTTCAATCTGAGCCAGGATCAAACTCTTATGTTCAATCTCTAACTTTTTTAACTTCTGGTCTGCTTCAAAGAAACCGACAGGACAATGTCTAAAACATCATCTTGTCTGTCTTTCAAACAGTGTGAGGCTGTCGCACTCACACTTATCGGTAATCTGTTTTGTTAAAGAGCAAAAACGAATTATAAAGCATTTCATCTCATTGTCAATCAAAACTTTTCTTA
>NZ_CALNWV010000069.1:0-5763 GCF_940793045.1 Neisseria sp. Marseille-Q2251 | reverse complement strand
CGAAGCCGCAGACAGTACAGATAGTACGGAACCGATTCACTTGGTGCTTCAGCACCTTAGAGAATCGTTCTCTTTGAGCTAAGGCGAGGCAACGCCGTACTGGTTTAAAGTTAATCCACTATATTAAATTTGCATTTTCAAACAGCATTTCCATTGCAGCGGCGGCATAAAAAGCATACACTGACTACACGCGACTACAACAATAGGAGAACTTGAAATGAAACAATTGGCCATGTACATCAACGGACGCTTTGAAAATGATTTCAACGGCGAATGGCGCGACGTATTGAACCCTTCCACCGAAGAAACCATCGCCCGCGAACCCAAAGGCGGAAAAGCAGACGTTGACCGTGCCGTAGCGGCGGCGCGTGCGGCGCAACCGGCATGGGAGCGGCTGCCTGCGGTCGAACGCGGCGCGTATTTGCGCAAAATCGCCCAAGGCATACGCGAACGCGCCGACGAGCTGACCGACACCATCGTTGCCGAAGGCGGCAAAACCAAAGACTTGGCGCGCGTGGAAGTCATGTTCACCGCCGACTATCTCGATTACCAAGCCGAATGGGCGCGCCGTTACGAAGGTGAAATCATCCAAAGCGACCGCCCGCGTGAAAATATTTTATTGTTCAAACGTCCGCTGGGCGTCGTGGCAGGCATCCTGCCGTGGAACTTCCCCTTCTTCCTGATTGCCCGCAAAATGGGCCCCGCTTTGGTCACGGGCAACACCATCGTCGTCAAACCCAGCAGCGTGACCCCGATCAACTGCCACATCTTCGCCGAAATCGTCGATGCGGTCGGATTGCCCGCAGGCGTGTTCAACGTGGTGAACGGTCCCGGCGCGGAAATCGGCAATGCCCTGTCCGCCCATCCGCAAGTCGATATGGTCAGCCTGACCGGCTCCGTCGAAGCAGGCCGCCAAGTGATGGAAGCCGCTTCCGCCAACATCACCAAAGTCTCGCTGGAACTCGGCGGCAAAGCCCCCGCCATCGTTCTGAAAGACGCGGATTTGGACTTGGCAGTGAAATCCATCTTGGCTTCTCGCGTCGGTAACACCGGTCAAATCTGCAACTGCGCCGAGCGCGTCTATGTCCACAGCAGCCTGAAAGACGCGTTCATTGAAAAAATGACCGCCGCCATGAAAGGCGTGCGCTACGGCAACCCTGCCGAAGCCGAAGCAGGCGCGCTGGAAATGGGCCCGCTGATTGAAGAACGCGCCGTCAAAGCCGTTGCCGAAAAAGTGGAACGCGCCGTCAAGCAAGGTGCGACGCTGGTCTGCGGCGGCAAACGCGCCGAAGGACGCGGCTATTTCTTCGAGCCGACCCTGCTGACCGATACCGACAACAACATGGACATCATGAAGGAAGAAACCTTCGGCCCCGTCCTGCCTGTTTCCACTTTCGACACGCTCGACCAAGTCATCGCCTTGGCAAACGACTGCGAATTCGGTCTGACCAGCTCCGTGTACACCACCAACCTGAACGAAGCCTTCTACGTCACCCGCCGCCTGCAATTCGGCGAAACTTACATCAACCGCGAAAACTTCGAAGCCATGCAGGGCTTCCACGCGGGCTGGAAAAAATCCGGTATCGGCGGCGCGGACGGCAAACACGGTTTGGAAGAATATCTGCAAACCCAAGTCGTTTATCTGGAAACCAATATTTGATAACGCCTTGATGCGCTGACATAAAAGGTCGTCTGAAAATTTTCAGACGACCTTTTTCTATGTTCGGACGCAACGTATTAAGGCTGTGTACAAAACATTATCGCAACGGTTCAAACCAAACGATTTGTCCTTTATCGATATGTATCGGCACGGTATCGCCGTCGGGTAGCTGTCCGGCGGGCAGCAGGGTGGTCAGTTCGCCGTATTCGGGGTGGGCGAAGGTCAGGCGCAGGCTGTCGGGCAAAGGGGTAAGGGACAGGATGCGGCAGGGTGTGCCTTGCGGGTCGGGGCGGATGGCGTGCGTAGGGATGTGGCGCGTATCGTCGATGTTGGGCAGTCCGAGCAGGCGGGCGGCTTGGGCGTTGGCAGGGCGGCGGAAGAGTTCGGCGGGCGTGCCGTATTGGAGGATGCGCCCTTCGTGCATGAGGGCGATATGGTCTGCCAGCGCGGCGGCTTCTTCGGGGGAGTGGGTCACGAGGACGGCGGGGATGTTTTGACGGCGTATGCTCTCGTCGGTCAGGTGGTAGAGGTTGTGGCACAGGTGGGTGTCGAGGCTGGAGAAGGCTTCGTCCAAGAGGAGCAGCGACGGTTTGATAATCAGGGCGCGGGCGAGGGCGAGGCGTTGCTGTTCGCCGCCGGAGAGGCTGCCGGGTTTGCGGCGGGCTTCGTTTTCCAAACCGATGTCGCGCAGCGCCTGCATGGTTTGTGCTTCGATTTCGGCTTTGGGCAGACGGCGCATTTTGAGTCCGAAGCCGACGTTTTCTTGGGCGGTCAGGTGCGGGAACAGGGCGTAGTCTTGAAACATCAGCGAGACGTTGCGCTTTTCGGGCGGGACGGTGGTGATGTCCTGCCCGTCCAGCCAGACTTCGCCGCTGTCGGGCTTGACGATGCCGGCAATGATTTTGAGCAGGGTGGATTTGCCGCAGCCGGAGCGTCCGAGGACGGCGAGGGTTTCGCCTGCGGCGACGGTCAGGCTGATGTGGTCGGCGACGGTTTTGCTGTCGAAGCGTTTGCAGATGTCGGTAAGTCGGAGCATGGGTTTCAGACGACCTTTTGGGGAATCGGGGAAGGAAAACGGCGGGGCGTTGGCGGGTTGGTTTATCGGCTCATTTTTCGGCGCTCAGCGGCAAAGGCTGTCCAGCCAAAGGCTTAGCGGGTGCTGCCTGTCGAGCGCGCCGTAGCGTTTGAGGGTTTCGAGGGTAACGAGCTGGGCATCGTGCATCATGGTTTGGGACAACATGGTTTCGACAAGTTGCGAAACGTTCATCAATTCAAATCCTGCGACTTCGCCGTCTTGGTTTTCGGGGCGGACGGTTTCGGGCAGGACGATGTCGAAGATGTGCAGGATTTCGTTGTGGATGCCGCGCGAGACAGGACGCAGGCTGTGGATTCGGGCGGCGGGTCGGAGTGTAGCGAGGGCGGGCGGCATCAGTCCGGCTTCTTCTTCGCTTTCGCGGCAGACGGCTTCAAACGGGGTTTCGCCGCTGGCAATGCCGCCGCCGACGAGGTTGTCGAGTTTGTTGGGATCGACGGCTTTGTGCGGGCTGCGGCGGCCTATCCAAAAATGCCAGCCGCCGTCGGTTTGCACCAGTCCGTTGAGGTGGACGGCTTGGCTCATGATTCCGAACGGGCGGAAGGCGGCGCGTTCCAATGCGAAAAGAACTTTGCCCGCGTCGTCGCACACGTCAAACTTTTCGTCGCGCCAGCCGTGCAGCAGTCCGAGGCTTTTCCATTCGTGCGCCAAGTGCTGCAAACTGTCGCCCATCGCCAGCCAGTTGTCCGTTTGCAGGTAGAGGTCGTCTGAAACTTCAGAAAGCCCTTCCTGCCAGTCTTGTTTGATCCGTTCGCGCCAAAACGGATTCAGACGACCCAAAGCCAGCCCGTTCAGATGGAGCGTGTTCCAGTCGTCCGACGCGCCGTAACTTGCCCGCGCCCAATCGTAGAGTGCGTCGTGGGTGCGGCTGTCGATCATTTCGGAAAAACAAGGGTGCGGAGACATGGCTGTTCCTCAATCCAATCATAAACATAAAGCGGATTGTATCTGCTTCGTTTCAATTTGCAACCGACTCTATCCACAGCCGCACGGCGCACGCTGCAAAGCCAAACCGCCCGAAAAAGGCTATAATCGTCGCATTCTGTCGGAGGTCAAACACCATGAGCGAATTGAGCGAAATTCTCGCCTATAACCAAAATTTTGTCGAATCGGGCGAATACGAAAAATATTTCACTGACAAATATCCCGGCCGCGAACTGGCCATCCTGTCCTGCATGGACGCGCGCATCATCGAGCTGCTACCTAACGCGCTCGGACTGAAAAACGGCGACGCCAAGCTCATCAAAAACGCCGGCGCGGTCGTTACCCATCCTTGGGGGTCGGTCATGCGCAGCCTTTTGGTCGCCGTGTTCGAACTCAAAGTCAAAGAAATCATGGTCATCGCCCACCACGACTGCGGCATGAAGGGGCTGAACGCCGCCGGTTTCCTTGAAAAAGTACACAATAACAACATTCCCGACGACCGCATCGAAACCCTGCGCAACGCCGGCATCGACCTCGACAACTGGCTGACCGGTTTCGACAACGTAGAAGACAGCGTCCGCCACACCGTCAAAGTCATCCGCAACCATCCGCTCATGCCCGCCGACATCGCCGTCCACGGACTCATCATCCATCCGACCACCGGCAAACTTACCCTGGTTGTTGACGGCAGCCCCGGCACAGAAAGCCTTTCAGACGACCCCGCCAACCCATAAACCCGACAGGTCGTCTGAAACCCAAACAGAGCGCACACCCCACACCCAAGGACACCCATGAAAAACATCGGACTTTTCGGCGGCACCTTCGATCCCATCCACAACGGCCACCTCCACATCGCCCGCGCCTTCGCCGACGAAATCGGACTTGACACTGTCGTCTTTCTGCCCACAGGCGACCCCTACCACAAAGACCCGTCCCGCGCCTCCGCACAAGACCGCCTCATCATGACCGAACTCGCCATCGCCGACGACCCCCGCTTCGCCGCCAGCGACTGCGATATCGTCCGCGACGGCGCGACCTACACCTTCGACACCGTCCAAATCTTCCGCCAGCAATTCCCCGCCGCCCAACTTTGGTGGCTCATGGGCAGCGACAGCCTCATGAAACTGCATACTTGGAAAAAATGGCAGACCCTCGTGCGCCAGACCAACATCGCCGTCGCCATGCGCCAAGGCGACAACCTCAACCAAACCCCGCGCGAACTCCATGCCTGGCTGGGTGAAGCCCTCCAAAACGGCAGCGTCCGCATCCTCAACGCCCCCCTGCACAACACCTCCTCCACCCAAATCCGCCAAACCCTCCAAAGCGGCAGACTTTCAGACGACCTCCCGCCCCAAGTTGCCCGCTACATCCGCGAACAAAAACTGTACCAAAGCGGAAAATAGCGTAAATTCATACAGATAAGTTATAATACCGTCCAAACCCCATTTCATTCCCACCATTAGGAAAACAATGAACGAACAAGAACTGCAAGACCTGCAAAAAATGGTCGAAACCGCCGTTGAAGCCCTCGAAGACATCAAAGCCAAAGACATCTCCGTCCTCGAAACCCAAGAAAAAACCTCACTGTTCGCCCGCATGATCATCGCCAGCGGCGACAGCACCCGCCAAGTCAAAGCCCTCGCCAACAACGTTGCCGTCAGCCTCAAAGAAGCCGGCTTCGAAATCCTCAGCACCGAAGGCGACAGCGGCGAATGGACGCTCGTTGACGCAGGCGACCTCGTCGTCCACGTCATGCTGCCCGCCGTCCGCGACTTCTACGACATCGACACCCTCTGGGGCGGCGAAAAACCCAGCTTCCACGCCGGCGCGCAAAAACCCTGGCACGCCGCCGACTAAGCCATCACCCCAAGCCGTCTGTGCATACAGACGGCTTTATTGCGCACGCTAAATCCTATCTTTGCCCAAACCGAAATTTTCAGACGACCCCTTGACCGAACAATATAGTGGATTAACAAAAATCAGGACAAGGCGACGAAGCCGCAGACAGTACAGATAGTACGGAACCGATTCACTTGGTGCTTCAGCACCTTAGAGAATCGTTCTCTTTGAGCTAAGGCGAGGCAAC
>NZ_CALNWV010000068.1:0-7339 GCF_940793045.1 Neisseria sp. Marseille-Q2251 | reverse complement strand
CCCGCCGCCAAGCTCCCGCCGCACCGGCAGCCCCTGTCGAGGACATCGACGACGATATTCCGTTCTGAATTCTGTATACTTGAATTTTGTAAAAAATAAATCATTAAAACCCAGAGAAACCTTATATAGCAAGGTTTCTCTTTTTTTACACATATTTTGACTTTTGTTATCTTCTTTGTTAGTATTTATATATATTAACTCTGTAAATTTAGTAGATATGTATAGACTAGAAACAATCCTGTTTTCAAATGGAGAACGCTTTTCCCTGTTAGTTAATGAGAAAACTGGTATACCTGATTTTTATTCAACCCTATGGGTAACAGTAGAACTACGTAATCAATCCGCAGTAAATACCATTAGAAATAAACTAGGAACCATACAATGGCTAATGAACTGGGAAAAAGAGAATAATCTTGTTATTAGTGATCTGATTCATAAAGAGATACTCTTAACAGAAAATCAATTAGAATCTCTTATTCAACATATGAGAATAAATGTAAAAAAGCAAAAAAATGTAATTAGTACAAAAAAAAGTGTGTCAATGAAAGGTCGAACTCAATTTATTGATATTTACTCGTCTGTATCCCTTAGTCACCAATATAATAGGCTAACAACACTTTCAGAATACATATTATTTCTATCTAAAGTAATAAGTGTATCTAACGAATATATCAAAAAATTAACAAAATTACTTACGCTAATTAAAGGAGTAAGACCTAAGAATCATAAAGCATTATCTATAAAACCAGAAAGTGAGTTACCCGATGGATTGTTAGATGAGTTTATGTCTATTGCGAACTTTTCAAACCCTAATAATCCGTTTCAAGATATCGGAATAAGAAAAAGAAACCATTTAATGTTTATCTTACTGAAAGAATTAGGAATTAGAAGAGGAGAACTATTATCACTTCAAATACCATTTATCGATATAGGGACTGCTAAACCATCGGTTACAATAAAGCGAACGCATGATGATAAATTTGACACAAGAAAAATTCAGGCAGTTAGTAAAACTAAAGAAAGGCGCTTGCCAATATCACAAAAGATAGCTCA
Organism: Neisseria sp. Marseille-Q2251; assembly: GCF_940793045.1. Classification (NCBI taxonomy): domain Bacteria; kingdom Pseudomonadati; phylum Pseudomonadota; class Betaproteobacteria; order Neisseriales; family Neisseriaceae; genus Neisseria; species Neisseria sp. Marseille-Q2251. The sequence continues at coordinate 6,286 of NZ_CALNWV010000068.1, read as the reverse complement.
ACTACTTAATGATTATATTATGAATTATCGTTCTAAAGTTCCCAATGCGAATACACATCCATATTTGTTTGTAACTCATCGAAAAGGAAAAACTCAAGGGAGTCCAATTAGTACAAGTTCTTTTGACAACGTTATTGTACCAACGATGAAAAAGGTAGATCCAAGATTCTCTATTATTCATCCGCATATTTTTCGTCATGAATGGAACTTATATTTTTCACGAAAAGTAGATAAGAATAATAAAAATTTAAATCATGATTCTTCCCATAAAGATTTTATCTCCCCTGAAAAAGAGGCAAAAATAAGACAGCATCTCATGGGGCATACGTCAGAAAAATCAGGTAATTTCTATAATCAACGTTATATTAGAGAAAAAGCTAACAAGATATTATTAGAACTTCAAATTGAGTTTCAAAAAAAGGTTGATGATTATGAATCATAATAAAATTATTAGACAATCTAGAGATGGATATGTATTTGATGAAAACGAAAATTCTTGGCATATAAGCAAAGAAATAAAGATTAATTTTTCTAAACACATATTAGGAATTAATAAAAAAACATTAGAAGGGTTCAGAAAGACATTAGCAATATATGCCGAAAAATATTCAAGTTATCACGTATCTCACATGTACCAACAGTTCCAACGATTAGTAATTTCAACTAGATTAGAAAATATTAACGTGCCAATAATCTTGGATTGGAAAAATAAATTAGGAAAAGATCATGAATGGTATTTAGGTGCACTAAAAGGTTTTTTGCTCTCATGGCATGAGTATGGTTATTATGGAGTTGATGAATCAGTTGCATTGCTGCTAGAAAGCTTTACCTTGAGTGGAAACAACAAAGGTAAAGCGGTATTAATGAGATGCCCTTATACAGGTGCATTTACTGAAAATGAAATTTTGGCTTTAATGACGGAGCTGGCTAGACTTTGGAAAGAAGATCTTATTCCATTTGAAACATATACATATATTCACTTACTTCAAGCTACCGCGAGAAGACCTATTCAAATCCGCCTGAAGACTTGAAAAAGGAAATTTCTCAAGGAACATGGAATTATTTCCTAAATATCCCTAGGGCTAAAAAGAGAGGAGGGTTATTTAGAGGAACATTTAAAAAGCTTGCCATCACAGAGGATTTGTATTTAATTCTCTTAAACTTCATAGAATATCAATACAAAAAATTACTTAGTTTGGTTGATGAAGCATTTATATCAGATTATAAAATGAGATTACCAATGTTTATCGATTGGTATACTTTGAAAAGGAATATACAAAATAGGTGTTTTGATCTTTCATTATTAGATAAAGATATTTTTCATTACTCAACATCTTCATTAGAGAAAAACACATTACGAAAATTCTGTATTCATCAAAAAGCTGTTTCAGAGCGGACAGGTGAAATCATTCATGTTAATGCAAGACGTTTTCGTCATACAAGGGGAACTAACCTAGGGAGAAAAGGAGTTGGTGCAGCGATTATAGCAGAACTATTAGATCACTCAGATACACAAAATGTGAAAGTCTATACTGAAAATACAGCGGATACAGTGCAATATATTGATCGCGTTATGGGTGCTGAAATGGGAAAACTAGCCCAAGCATTTGTTGGCAGAATTATTTCTAATTTGAATGAAAGTGAGAGAGGATTTGATCCAACATCTTTAATAACTAATAACGGAGTAGATACTATAGGCGCATGTGGGACGAATGATTTTTGTATAACTGGTTATGAGACTTGTTATTTATGTCCTAAATTTAGACCTTTGGTTGATGGTCCACATCAACAAATATTAAATAAACTGTATAAAGAGAAAGAAGAACGTTTAAGAAGAACTAAAAGTATAGATTATGCATCTTCTAAGGATCGTATTATATTGGCTGTTGAATATGTTGTTCAAGCGTGTAATGAAATGAAAAAAAATATGGAGGCTCATTAATTATGAATAATACAATTTTTTTCCAAGTACATGAGAATCCAAAATCCAGTTTAGAAAATTTTATCACTTTCTGTAGAAACAAACTTACAGCTTTCGGAAGTGATTGTTGGGACAATAATCAATGGAGAGATACCTTTAATCTTCACAACATTCAAGTTCGTTTTTCCACAGATAGGGTTAAATCTACATCCTATCAATATGAGCCGTTATCTGAACCATTTATTGATTTTGCTAAAGCATACATTCGTTATGTTTACTCTCAGCAACCAGTTCGTCAATTATCACGGCATCTTGAGTCATTACGTATGGTTGAAATGGCTTTATACAATGTAAAAAACAATTGCGATATATTACAACTCGATAATTTAGTCATTAATGAAGTTGAAACCCTTGTATTGAAAAAATATAAAAAAGATACTGAATCAGTCAATAAATTAGGATATCAACTTGAGAAGTTATTTGATTTTTGTCGTGAAAATGGTATTACTCCAAATTTGTCTTTATGGAATAACCCATATAAACGTCCTAGAGATTTAACGATATTGCTTGATGAAAGAGGAAAAGAATACCGTTCAAGTAAAATGCCAACAGATGAAGAAATGATGTTGGTAGCCAAACTCTTTCATGATGCACCAAATTTAGATAAAGAAACTGAGTATTATACAGCAGTTATGGCTCTACTTATGGTTGCTCCATCTCGTTGTTCTGAGTTGATGTCTTTATCTGTTAATTGCTTAGAATGGGAAGAAGATAGCCTAGGAAATAAGCAATTAGGTATTCGATGGATACCTGCAAAAAATGGAAAAGAGGGTTTGAAATGGGTTCCTAGTAGCATGCAAGATGTGATTATTGAAGCAGTCAAACGTTTAACAGATATAGGAGCTTTAGCAAGAAAAGCAGCAAAGTTTGCGGAAGAAAATCCGAACACGGTAATGATATCACCAGATCAAGGTATGCAAGTATCCCATTATTTACCTCAAAAACCTTTAACTGAAATAGAAATAGGTAAGGTTTTAGAAATTAATGGAAAGCATGGGATTAAAACTAAGTGGTTTGAAAAGTTAATGAAAGAAAATAGTGGTGTTATAACTCCCAATGTTTTAGGGAAATACTTATACGAAAAATATACCTCAAAATTCAATTACTGGCCATATATTGATAAAAATAAAAACGTTAAAGCTTCTGAAGCCTTATTATTATTCAGAGAAAATGAATTTCATGATAATTTTCTCCCTAAAAAATTTTCTTTTATATTACCAACAGTAAATCTTATTAATGATAGATTCTGCTATTCTGATACACGCCCTAAAACATCATTATGGGAAAAGCATTGTATAACTACTTCGAAAGGAGAGTTTGTTAGATTGCTATCACACAATGCAAGGCATTGGTTAAGTACAAAAGCTGAGAGAGGTGGAATGGATGAATTAACTTTAGCGAACTGGGCAGGGAGGGCTAGAATTGCAGATAATAAGGCTTATGATCACAGGACAGAAGAAGAAAAAAGTGAAGCAGTTCGGAATTTACTTATTCCCGAGTATGCTTCACTTTTAGATAAAATTCATTTAAATCTTCCAGTAACCTATGAAGACTTAGGAAAAAATAGAATTGGAATTGCAACTATAACGGAAATAGGCATTTGTGAACATGATTATGCAATGTCGCCATGCTCTCGCCATGGGGATTGTGAAACATGTAAAGAACTCGTTTGTATTAAAGGATTAGAATCATCTTTAGAAATATTAAAGCTTAGAGAAATTCAACTTACAGAACAATTTAATAAAGCGAGAGAGCACCATAAATTAGGTGTTTTTGGTGCAGATCGGTGGATAAGTAATTTGGGATGGAGATTAACACATATAAAAACCAAAATTGCATTTTTAGAAAATCGGGAAATTCCAAATGGATCATTATTACGAATTCCTGATGAGTATGACCCTTCCCCAGTTAAATTAGCTTTACAGGAAAAAGGAATGGATATAGACATTCTAGAACCAGATACAGCTAAATTAGACAATGATTTGTATAGACTAATGGAGTTATAATATGCCCAAAATTCTTGTTACAGAAGAACGTTTAGAAGACATTATCATGTTAATTAAGACCTGGGAAGGTAAATTAACTTGGGAATTACTTTGCCACAAAGTTTCAGAATTATTAAATGTTAAAAGTATTGAAAGACAATCCCTAGCTAATTATTCAGATATACAAGGGGCATTTAGCAAACAAAAACATATACTTAAAGAAAAAGCAAAAGCTAACCCAGAACCGAATGTAACAATGGATTATCTGCAAAAGCAAGTTAAGAATTTAAAAGCTCAGGTACAACGTTTGGAAGAAATTAATGAGCGATATAAACAGCAATTTATTGTATGGCAATATAATGCATATATGCATGGTATGACCCAAGTTACTTTAAATAAGCCTCTTATTGCTGTTAACCGTCAACGTAGGTAATTTATAGGATGTAAGGTAAATTATTTTTACTATAGTAGTCTCTACAAAAGATCGTCTGAAAATCAATTTTCAGACAATCTCTTCACACCTATTAAACTTCTTGATGGGTAGAGTAGAAGACAATTTTCGTCAACATCTACTTCTTCCGGGCAGAGAGATACAGCAGTTTAATGGCGCGTCAAACACTATTATACTGAACTACTTTCCGCTCAAGCCCGCACCGCAGCTTGCAGCAGCCTCCACTAAATCTTAATTTTGTTAACAATATGGATTCGCTCAGCTTCGCTCACGTCTTGCCGGAGACAAGCACGCGGCCATGTATGCAAAAATTTAAGACTGCTGCATGATCATTAATCCCAAAGGTATTCCAAAAATAATTGTCCAAACTGGTTATCGGAACAGGAGCGCGATTGAAGTGTAACGCGAAATTTCAGGCAATCTGCATACCTCGCAATGACTGTGGCTGTCTAAACCCCGCCATTTCAGGAATGAACCATGCCCAACACCCCCATCTCATCCGAACATCCCCACGACAGCACCCTATCCCCCTGCATGCTCACCGACTGGACATTCACGTGCTACCACACGCCCGGTAAATCCGAGTATGCCGTGGTGTACGGCACAGTCGTCCAAGATGGTTCGGGACGTTTTACCGCAGGCAGCCGAATCCGCACCTCGCCCGTTACCCTATGGGCGGCACCGCTGGCTCATACGCACAACTCGGTATATTGCCTGCCGGAAGGTGCAGGTTGCTTTTGCGACCTGCCTGCAACCTTGCAGCCTGCCATCGACTGTTTGGGTATCGACCCTGCCGAAGCGGCCGTTATCCTGCAAAACGCCTTCATGCAGCCTGCACATACCTTGCCTGAAACCGCCTGTTTCGGCGTTCCGGTGATGCAGCCGGCAGGACAGGGCGATTGTCCGGTCGTCATGGAACGCCACATCGCCGAATTGCCGTTCTACCTGTTTTGGCGGGACAGCAGCATCGGTTCGGCCCAAAGCCTGATAGACGGACAAGCCGCCGTGTTTCTGCACGATTGGAACGCATTCTGCCGACGGTTTGTTCGTACCGGCAGACACCGCGGCCAAACCGGCCACACAGGCGACAAAGCCGCAGATGGCCAATACAGCTATTTCGGCCTGCCGATTGTGCATACGCCAGGACAAGACAATGCCCCTGCCGTACCGGAAGCCGACATCGCCAAACTACCGTTTTACACCTATTGGCACACCGCCTGCGCTTCCGATGTGCACCGGTTAGCAGACGGCAAACGCGTTGTGCCCCTTGCCGATTGGGAAGCCTTCTGCCAACGGTTGGTATTGACCGGCAGATAGGCGGGCAAAAAAAGTGCAGGCTGCTTTTTATCGCCCCAACTCCGTTTCAGACGACCTCTAAAGCAGCCTGCACCTTATTTTTCATTGTCAGATGACCAGAAACCGAGTATCCCATGCCTCAAACCTATTTCACAGCCGACTGGCACTTCTCCCATCCCAACATCGCCCGATACTGCCCGCAATTTCGCCTGCAAAGCGATAACGCCGACGAGTTGAACGAATACCTGATCGACTGCTGGAACCGCGTCGTTACCCCGCAAGACACTGTGTACAACCTCGGCGATGTCTGCTTTGCCAAAAAGCCCGCACACATCGAAGCCGTGCTGCAACGGCTTAACGGGCAACACCATTTGATTTACGGCAACCACGACTACCTGATTCGGCAAAACGAAGCACATTTCCTCAACACGCGCAAAGCCGACGGCCATCCGTTGCTCTCGTCCGCCAGCCATTACCTGCGGCTCAAACTGCCCGAAATCGGCAATACCGCGATTTTGTGCCACTATCCCTTATACGAATGGGACGGCATCCACCACGGCCTATACCACCTCT
>NZ_CALNWV010000067.1:0-7446 GCF_940793045.1 Neisseria sp. Marseille-Q2251 | reverse complement strand
GTGGGAAGCGGTCGATGTGTTTGGCAATCATGGCTTGGGCGGTTTGCTGGAAGAAGGTGCTCATGAGAAATCCCCTAAATGTCTTGGTGGGAATTTAGGGGATTTTGGGGAATTTTGCAAAGGTCTCAATCCGCCTGTGTCAATAAAAGTGTAAAAAAGAGAAACCTTATTTTATAAGGTTTCTCTCATTTTTTTGTGTTATATTTTACAATATTTAATTATATGTAACTCAAAATGGTTGTTTCTATATTATAAAAAAATGTAAATTGTATAATCGCTCAAAATCAATTAGTTGATTTTAATATTTCAATTTATCGCATAAATATGTAAAAATAAAGTGAAAAAGACCAAATTTTAGATCTTATTTTTTACACGGCGTTATAATCTCGCGCACATTTTGTCACTATTTCGCTATCGTTTTGTCATCGCGCAATGACAAAATGGCTGCAAAGCGATATGCCAATCAACATCAAAACGCTCCATAGCAGCTCTGAACAGCAATTTGATAAAAGCATAAGGAATATCGCAAATACTTTACCGCCAAATTCCTTCCTATACACCGAGATCTTTGCAAAATCCCCCTAAACTCCCACCAAGACATTTAGAGGATTTTCCATCGCTTCCCACTATTGAAGTTGGATCAAGTGATTGATTGGCAACCGATCGAACAGTACCTGAATCGTCAAAGAACCCGCTACCTTAGAGACCATCGTGGCCGTCCCGCCTATCCACTGCTGTCCATGTTCAAAGCCGTCCTGCTCGGACAATGGCACAGCCTCTCTGATCCCGAACTCGAACACAGCCTCATCACCCGCATCGACTTCAACCTGTTTTGCCGTTTTGACGAACTGAGCATCCCCGATTACAGCACCTTATGCCGCTACCGCAACTGGCTGGCGCAAGACGACACCCTGTCCGAATTGCTGGAACTGATTAACCGCCAACTGACCGAAAAAGGCCTAAAAATAGAGAAAGCATCCGCCGCCGTCATTGACGCCACCATTATTCAAACTGCCGGCAGCAAACAGCGTCAGGCTATAGAAGTCGATGAAGAAGGACAAGTCAGCGGCCAAACCACACCGAGTAAGGACAAAGATGCCCGTTGGACAAAGAAAAACGGCCTCTACAAACTTGGTTACAAACAACATACCCGCACCGATTCTGAAATCGCTTTCAGACGGCATTTCCGTATCAAGTGCGGTCGTTTTACAACCAGTTTTTTAGCAGCCCGCGAACAAATCGTTCAGCCCTTCGGCGATGGTCGGGTGGGTGAAGATTTGGTTTTTGATGTAGGTGGCGGGGATGCGGTGATCGATCGCCATTTTGAACAGGTTGATAATCTCGTGCGCTTCGGCGCAGAACAGGGTTACACCGAGAATTTCGCCGCTGTGCGCGTCCACCACGGCTTTGAGCAGGCCGTCGGTTTGGTTGAGGATTTTGGCTTTCGGAATTGCGTCGGCTTTCAGTTTCAACACTTTCACCTCGCGCCCCGATTGCTGCGCGGCGGTTTCGGTTAAGCCGATATGAGCGAGCGGCGGCTCGGTAAAGGTGGCGGTCGGGAACGGGGTGCGGTCGGCGCGGTTGCGTTTGCCGTCGCCGAAAAGCTGTTCGCGCACGATGCGGTAGTCGTCGAGCGAGATGTAGGTGAACATCGGGCTGCCCGCCACGTCGCCCATCGCCCAGATGTGGTTTTTGCCTTGCACGCGCAGATGGTCGTCAACGAGGATGAAGCCGCGCTGGTCGGTTTTGATGCCCGCGTTTGTCAGACCCAATCCTTGCGTGTTCGGCACGCGCCCCACGCCCACCAACACCGCGTCGGCGGTAAATTCGCCTTGCGACGTGATGACGCTGGTGTCCGCCGTATTGTCGCGGAACGCTTCAATCTTCACGCCTTGCAACACCTTGATGCCTTTGCTGTTTAATACGCGCAGCATTTCTTCGGCGATGTCGCGATCTTCACGCGGCAGGAAGCGGTCGCCGCCGTCGAGAATGGTGATTTCGCTGCCGAAAGCGTGGAACATAAAGGCAAATTCCAAGCCGATGTAGCCGCCGCCGATGATGACGAGGCGGCGCGGGCGTTCGTTCAGCGCGAGCACACCGGTGCTGTCCAGTACGCGCGGGCTGTCTTCGCCCGCCACACCCAGGCGGCGCGGGGTGGCACCGGTGTTGATGAAAATGCGTTCGGCGGTAAGGGTTTGCTCGCCGCCGTCTGGGTCAGTCAGTTTGACCGTGCGATCGTCGAGAAACTCGGCGCGCGCGTTGAGCACGGTTACGCCGTCCAGATTGTCCAGTTTGGCGAAATTGGCGGCGCGCAATTTCGGAATCAGGGTGTTTTTCGCGTTCATCGCCGCCGCAAACACTGCCGCTTTGTCGGCGTTATGCCCGCGCTGCTCGCTCTCGACAATCAGTTTTTTGCTGGGAATACAGCCGATGTTGATGCAAGTGCCGCCGTACATCTGCGCCGACTGTTCCACCAGCACGACCTGCTGCCCGTGTTTCGCCAAATCTGCCGCCAGCGTTTTGCCCGCTTTGCCAAAGCCGATAATAAGATTTTGTGTGTGCATAATTTGTCTCTGTGAAATGATGGATTGCGCGCCAATTATATACCTTATCGATTTATTTTTACATGAGACCTTTGCAAAATCCCCCAAAATCCCACCAAGACATTTAGGGGATTTTGGGGGATTTTGCAAAGTTCTCAGGCCGTCTGAAACCCGGAATTAGGTTTTCAGACGGCCTTTTTTGTTTTTCAGGCAGCTTTTTTGGAATGGCCGGCGGCATCTCAGACGGCCTTCCCCCACGCTTCCCCCATCATATCCACCAACGCCCGCACTTTGGGCGAGAGCTGTTTGCGGCTGGGATACACCGCCATCACGGGCACGGGTTTGGATTGGAAATCATTTAAAACGCTTTTCAGGCTGCCTGAATCGAGGGCGGTTTGCACCAGATAATGCGGCAGTTGCACGATGCCGAATGCGGACAGCGCGAGTTCCAGCAGGGCTTCGCCGTTGTCGGCGCTGAAGCGTCCGCTGCCTTGGAAGGTGGTTTCTTTGCCTTTTTGCTGGAAACGCCAGCGGCTGACGCGGCCGCCGTGTAGGAAATGCAGGCATTGGTGGTGTGCCAAATCGTCGGGGCTTTGCGGCGTGCCGTGTTGAACGAGATAGCCTGGGGCGGCGCAGGTGAGCATTTGCTGGCTGCCGACGGTGCGGGCGATCAGGCTGTCGAATTGGGGCGGGTTGCCGTTGCGCAGAGCGAGATCGTAGCCGTCTGAAATCAGGTCGGCGTAGTCGTCGGTGAGTGAGAGTTCGACGCTGGTTTGCGGATAGCGGTGGAGAAAATCCGCCAACAGCGGCGGCAAGATGGTTTTGCCCAACACCAGCGGCGCGCTGATTTTCAGACGGCCTTGCGGCTCGATGCTGCGTTGGGCAAGGCATTGCTCGGCGTTTTCCAGCTCTTCCAACACGGCGGTGCAGCGTTCGTAAAACAGCCGCCCTTCATCGGTGGGCGCAAGGTTGCGCGTATTGCGCTGCAAAAGGCGCACGTTCAACCGCGCTTCAAGGCGGGCGATGCGTTTGCCGATGGTGGAGCGGGTCAACCCGAGTTGTTTGGCGGCGGCGGTAAACGAGCCGCTTTTTACGCTGGCGACAAAGGCGGTCATATCGTTGAGATTGTTGAGTTCCATAAATTTTTCTTGCGCAGATCGGGCATTTATGCCCGACAAATACAGGTAAATTTAAAAACGTCGGGCATCAATGCCCGACCTACATTTGGTATTTTCTTGCCCGAGATTAGGGAAGCACATTCCCGAATAAAACAAATATACTTCATCCCGTGCAAAAACACATCACAAGGAGCAAAAAAATGACTGCGCTGAAATTACCCGAACGCCTGCAAAACCATCGCGGTTTCGCCCGCACTTTCCAACCGGGCAAACTCACATTGGGCCTGATTGCGCCCTTCAAAGGCTATCCCGACAGCCCCGTGCCCGAAATGGACGACTTCGCCACCGTGATAAAAGCCGCCGACCAAAGCGGCATTGCCACGCTGTGGGTGCGCGATGTGCCGTTTTACGACCCGAGTTTTGGCGATGTCGCGCAGATTTACGACCCGTCGGTAACGCTGGGTTATCTCGCCGCGCTCACCCAAAACGTTGCGCTCGGCTCGGCGGGCTATGTGTCGCCGCTGCGCGAACCGGTGCTCACCGCCAAAGAAGCCGCGTCGGTGGAACAAATCAGCGGCGGCCGCTTCCTGCTCGGCTTGGCCAGCGGCGACCGTCCCACCGAATACCCCGCCTTTGCCTCCGATTTCAACAACCGCGCCGAACGCTACCGCGAAGCGTGGCAAATCATCCGCCGCCTGACGCAGGAAAAATTCCCCGCATTCAATAGCGAACACTACGGCAGATTCAGCGGCAATTTGGACTTGGTGCCCAAACCCGCACACGGTTTGCCGATGCTCGCCATTGGCCGCGCCCGCCAAGAGCTGGAATGGATTGCCCGCGAAAGCGACGCATGGATTTGGTACGGCATCGCCCCCGAAAAACTGGGCGACATCGTCAACACGCTCAAAGAATTGGGCGACGGCGAAACCTGGAAACCCTTTGGCGTGGCGAATTTCGTCGAACTCTTGGAAGACCCGAACGCGCCCGCCGAGTTCTACAATAACATCTACCTGCGCGGCGGCGCCAAAGGCATCGTCGAGTTTTGGCAGAAACAGCAGGCCGACGGCGTGGCACACATTACCGTGAACTTAAAACCCACACGGCGCGGCGCGCTGGAAACCATTCAGGATTTCGCCGAAAACGTGATACCGCATTTTGCGGTGTGAGATTTGGGGGTTTCAGGCTGCCTGAAATGCTAAACGCCGTCTGAATCCATTTTTCAGACGGCTTTTTTGTGTTACGGCGATTTTTCTTTATAATACGAAAAATTTTTATGAATTAACAAAGGCTGGAATTATGGCAGTAGAAGCAGCTAACGGCGATTTATTGCACGTGGTGGAGTTATTGGGGGCGGCGGTAGTTGCCGTGCCGTTATTTAAACGTTTAGGTCTAGGCTCAATTCTGGGTTATTTGGCTGCGGGGCTGGTTATCGGACCCTTCGGATTAAAGCTCGTTACCGATTCCCACGCTATTTTGCATATTGCGGAATTCGGCGTGGTGATGTTTCTGTTTTTGATCGGGCTGGAAATGAAGCCGTCGCATTTATGGAAATTGCGTAATCAGATTTTCGGCTTGGGTACCCTGCAGGTGACGTTTTCCAGTCTGTTCCTTACCCAAATCGGGCTGGCTTACGGTTTTCCTTTAGTGATGTCGTTTATTTCGGCGGTAGGTTTTACACTCACCTCCACCGCAATGGTCATGCAGATTATGGACGAACGTCATGAAATCAGCACACCGCAAGGTCAGCGCATTGTCTCCATTTTGCTGTTTGAAGATTTGCTGATTGTGCCCATGCTGGCGATTGTAGCATTTCTAGCACCCGATAATCCCAATGCCGTTGCCGATGCCGTACCGCTATGGCAGAAAATCGGTGTTGCCGCGCTTTCTTTGGCAGCGTTGATTGCGACAGGTATTTGGCTGCTCAATCCGCTGTTTAAAATTCTGGCAAAATCCAAAGCACGCGAGGTGATGACTGCCGCCGCGCTGCTGGTGGTACTCGGTGCGGCTTATTTAATGGAGCTGGGCGGTCTGTCTATGGCGATGGGTGCGTTTCTGGCGGGAGTGCTGCTGTCGGAATCCGACTTCCGTCATCAGCTTGAAGCGGATATCGAACCGTTCCGAGGCCTTTTGCTCGGGCTGTTTTTCTTAGCTGTCGGGATGTCGCTGGATGTGGCAACGGTGCTCAATAACTGGAAGGTAATTCTTTCCGCCACTGTACTGATGATTATCTTGAAATGCCTTGCCATTTATGGAGTGGCGCGTTTTGCCAAAGCAAGCCATCGCACCGCGATACACCGCGCCGTACTGATGTCGCAGGGCGGTGAATTCGCCTTCGTATTACTCGCCTCCGCTGCCGTACAACGGGCGATTAATGCGGAAGTGCTAGCGAATATGACGGCAATCGTGGTGCTCTCCATGATTATGACACCCTTCAGCGTTATGCTGTTCGACCGCTATTTCAAAGAACCCCGCGCAGCTGTGGCAGTGGATGATGTGGAAGAACATGCGGGCGAACTCAACGGCAACGTGCTGATTATCGGATTCGGGCGCATGGGGCAGGTGGTCAGCCAAATGCCGCTAGCCTACGGTGCCACCATTTCCATTCTGGACAACGATCCCGACACCATCAACGTCGCACGCGAATACGGTTTCAAAGTCTATTACGGCGAAGCCACCCGCGCCGACGTGCTGCATGCCTGCGGCGTAGAACACACCGACATCGTAGCGGTATGCGTGGACGACGGAGAAAGTGCGGTCAGAATTGTGGAAAATATTCATCATATCAACCCGAACGCCAAGGTGTTCGTGCGCGCCTGGGACAGACGCAATGCGCTGGCCCTAGTGAAAGCGGAAGCGGATTTCGTAGTGCGCGAAACCTTCTATTCTTCCATGAAAATGGGCGATGAAATCGTCAAGGCATTGGGTGCTAGCGTGCAGGAATTACGTGCCATACACGACAAAGTACGCGACGCCGACAAAGAACGCTTCGCTTTGGAAATTGCCGGCAAGGAATTTGAAGGGCGCAGATTACTATTGGGGAATATAAAGAAAAATTCGTAAAATAGACCGCACTTTTGTAGCTGCAAGCGATGGAATTTAAGCGAAAAATTGCAAAAATTCCACCGCACTTTTTACGCCCGTTCGGAACGCAGGCGGTGTTGGCGGATGTTTTTCAGCAGGCGGAACAGTTCCGCCCACGCGGAGCGTTTCGGCTGCGGGGTGTTGCCTGTGCCGATGAGCTTCATTTGATAAGCATACCAGCCCAGTTCGAGAAAGCCGCCGAGCTTGCGATCGATGAATCCCAAGCCTGTGCGGACGGCGGGCAATTCCGCTTTTGCCAATCCGCCCGATAACATCCGTTGCGGCAAATCGGGAATGAGTGCAAATAGTATTTCAGACGGCCTTTTAAGGTTTCTACATCTATATTTTAGTCGGCGAACTGTTTTTTCATTCGTTCGCGTCGCTCTTGCGCTTCTACGGACAATGGCACAGCCTCTCCGATCCCGAACTCGAACACAGCCTCATCACCCGCATCGATTTCAACCTGTTTTGCCGTTTTGACGAGTTGAGCATCCCCGATTACAGCACCTTATGCCGCTACCGCAACTGGCTGGCGCAAGACGACACCCTGTCCGAATTGCTGGAACTGATTAACCGCCAACTGACCGAAAAAGGCCTAAAAATAGAGAAAGCATCCGCCGCCGTCATTGACGCCACCATTATTCAAACTGCCGGCAGCAAACAGCGTCAGGCTATAGAAGTCGATGAAGAAGGACAAGTCAGCG
>NZ_CALNWV010000066.1:0-7864 GCF_940793045.1 Neisseria sp. Marseille-Q2251 | reverse complement strand
AGGGTTCAAGATGAGTTGAACCACCGGCCAAGAAAAACACTTGGCTACGAAACGCCAAGTGTTTTATTCTTGAATCTGTTCAAACCACTGATACACTAGTGTTGCACTTGAAATCCGAATCCAAGGTTGTCTGAACGGCAGAGGCTTCGGTCGGTGCGGAAGCAGGTTTTTGTTCCTTGCTTTCCTGTCCGCCACAGGCGGCCAATGCGGACAAAACAGCAAGCGACAGGAGCAGTCGGGTGTTGCGGTGGTTCATGGCGTGTTCCTTTTTGTAGTGGATATTATTATGAGTAAGCACCGTTTCCGTTGATTGCCGTGATGAATGGCGGGCGAAAATGGGGAATGGCATTCCGCTTTGTTTACGTCCGTTTGATATGTCCGGCTTTTTTGTCCGCGAAGTATAAACAGCGGGCGTGGTTTGCCCTTTGCGGTAAATCAATATTGGATTTTCAATAGAAATAAGCAATATATGTGATAGCTTCTGCATTTTCATGCGGTTTTCATGTTGAATAGGCCTCTATCGCTTGCACTGCCAAGCCGATTGGTTTAAATTAAACGACAATTTACCGTTGGAAGACACACAATGAAAATCACCGTCATCGGCGCAGGTTCTTGGGGTACAGCCCTTGCCCTGCACTTTGCCCGCCACGGCAACGAAGTCGCCCTTTGGACACGCAATCCCGAACAAGTCCGTACATTGCAGGCAGAACGTGAAAACAAACACGGTCTGCCCGGTTTCCCTTTCCCTGAATCCTTAACCGTTTACGCCGATTTGGGTGATGCACTCAAAGACAGCGAACTCGTCCTTGTCGTAACTTCTGTCGCGGGTTTGAGAAGCAGCGCAGAACTCCTCAAACAACACAATGCCGACCACGTTCCCGTCATTGCTGCCTGCAAAGGCTTTGAACAAGATACAGGGCTGTTGACCTTCCAAGTATTGAAAGAAGTATTGCCTGAGAACAAAAAAATCGGCGTGCTGTCTGGTCCGAGCTTTGCCCAAGAACTCGCCAAACAACTGCCTTGCGCCGTAGTTATCGCCTCAGAAAATCAGGAGTGGATTGAGGAATTGGTTCCACAACTCAACACCAACGTAATGCGCCTTTACGGCAGTACGGACGTGATCGGCGTGGCTGTCGGCGGTGCTGTCAAAAATGTGATGGCAATCGCTACCGGCCTTTCCGACGGTCTCGAATACGGACTCAATGCGCGTGCGGCGCTGGTGACGCGCGGTCTCGCCGAGATTACCCGTCTTGCCATGGCTATGGGCGCGCAGCCTAAGACCATGATGGGGCTTGCCGGCATCGGCGACCTTATCCTGACCTGTACCGGCGCGCTTTCGCGCAACCGCCGTGTCGGTTTGGGTTTGGCAGAAGGAAAAGAACTGCATCAAGTGTTGGTGGAAATCGGTCATGTTTCCGAAGGTGTCAGCACCATCGAAGAAGTGTTTAACACCGCTGTGAAATACCAAATCGACATGCCCATCACCCAAACCCTGCTGCAACTCATCCGCAAGGAAATGACCCCGCAACAAGTTGCAGAAAGACTCATGGAGCGCAGCGCACGCTTTGAGTAAGACCGAACGGTAAAGGTCGTCTGAAAACATCAAACCAAAAAGTTTCAGACGACCTCAAGATTCGGCAGCGATTGACATCCCTGCATCATCATCCTAATATCCTGACCGCCTGCCACCATGCGGCAATATGGAAGCCTATACATGAATCAATCACTCGACACCTTGGAAGTCAGCGTTTACCAGCTGGCCCAAAAATTTGAAACCCTTGTTGGTGAAAACCGCCGCCTTAATGAAGAAATCGACCGCCTCAAGCTCGAGCATGAACAACAAAAGCGCGAACATGAAGCCGCCGTTGACGAATTGAGTGAAGCGTTGCTTGTACAAGTCGGCAAACTCAAAGAAGACCTACAAGGCAAAATCGACAATCTTAATGCCGAAAAAGAACAATACCGCAGCGCATTGGAACAGACTGCAGAAAAAATCCGCCAGCTCATTTCCCGCCTGCCGCAAGAAACACAATCATAAGGACACGCCATGAGTATCGAACAAGTCAGCCTCGACATCATGAATGTCAATTTCACCATCAACACCCCGAGCGAAGAAAAAGATACCCTGCTCCAAGCCGTTGATATGCTCAACAAAAAAAGTGCCGCCATCAAAGAGAGCGGACGCATTGTCGGCAGCGATAAAATCGCCATTATGACCGCGCTCAACGTTGTCCACGACCTCCTTAAAATTACACTCAAAGACGATTTGGCAATAGGCGAATTTGAGCGTAAAATAACTGACATGAACAACGCCTGCCAAAAAGCTTTGGCGCGGTTGGAACAAAACTGATTTTTCTTTTTCCCTGCGGTGTCCGCGAAGGCATATATTCCTTTGAACCAATAAGTTCGCTTAAGGTTGCCGGGAGTTGCAGTGGGCGCGAGTGTCTATTCTTAGATGCACCCGAAGCTGCCCGAGGTGACCGCCTTGTCAACAAGGTTCAAGCGGATTCAGCCAAAACGGCTCTCGCGGGGATTCCCATATCAAGCCATGCCCAATTTGCGGCATGGCTTTCATTTATCATTGGCTCCGACGTCGTCTGAAAACCAAGCATAAAATTGAAAACACATCCCGATATTTTGAATCATCAGTAACGTTTTCCAGCTTAAAAACAACATCTCCCTATGCATAAAACCGCCATCATAGAAAAAACACTTTCAGACGACCCCAATCCGATTGACAAAAGCCAATCCCATCTTTAAAATTCACAACTTTCTATATCTATCTGGATTTCCACTATGAAAACCTTTTCAGCGAAACCCCACGAGGTGAAGCGCGAATGGTTCGTTATCGACGCCCAAGACAAAGTTTTGGGTCGCGTTGCAGCCGAAGTCGCCCACCGTCTGCGTGGCAAGCACAAACCTGAATACACCCCCCACGTTGACACCGGCGACTACATCATCGTCATTAACGCAGACAAATTGCGTGTAACCGGTGCCAAATTTGAAGACAAAAAATACTTCCGTCACTCCGGTTTCCCCGGAGGTATCTACGAGCGTACTTTCCGCGAAATGCAAGAGCAATTCCCGGGCCGCGCTTTGGAACAAGCCGTAAAAGGCATGTTGCCTAAAGGCCCATTGGGTTACGCAATGATCAAAAAACTGAAAGTGTACGCTGGTGCAGAACACGCCCATGCCGCACAACAACCCAAAGTTTTGGAATTGAAATAAGGACACGACATGAACGGTAAATACTACTACGGCACAGGCCGCCGCAAAAGTTCAGTGGCTCGTGTATTCCTGACTAAAGGTACCGGCCAAATCATCGTAAACGGTCGTCCCGTTGACGAATTCTTCGCCCGCGAAACCAGCCGCATGGTTGTTCGCCAACCTTTGGTTCTGACTGAAAACGCTGAAGCGTTCGACATCAAAGTCAACGTTATCGGCGGCGGTGAAACCGGTCAATCCGGCGCTATCCGTCACGGCATTACCCGCGCCCTGATCGACTTCGACGCTGCGCTGAAACCTGCCTTGTCTCAAGCCGGTTTCGTGACTCGCGATGCCCGTGAAGTTGAACGTAAAAAACCAGGTCTGCGCAAAGCACGCCGCGCAAAACAATTCTCCAAACGTTAATTCGTTTTTGGAATCTCAAAAAGCCCTGCAATGCAGGGCTTTTTTTATTTGTTGCAGCTATCGGATTGCCTATACATTTTTGAGACTGGTTGAGAGAGGGCGGACGGCTGAGCGATAGTAAGTTGAGACGGCAGGATTCGCGTTAAGTTTTTCTATTTCTTCAAATATCGAAAATGTGAAATTTCTTTTCGCATTCCCCATTGATACAATGAGGTTTTTTGCAGGGTCGTCTGAATATGACGGATTTCTCAAAGGGACTTGTGGCGGCGATAGCTTCCAATGTATTGTTTTCCATGCTGTTTCTGTACAGTACTTGGATGCACCCGATGAATGGGACGGAAGTTTTCGCTTGGCGCATGGTCGCAATGTTGGCGTCCGTATGCGTATTGATGGGCATGGGCGATGGCTGGAAGGCGGCAGGGCGGTTTGTTCGTGAAACAGGCAGGAATTGGAAACGTTGGTTTTTGATTATGCTGCCTGCGCCTATTTTTGCAAGCCAGCTTTGGCTGTTTGTCTGGTCGCCGGTCAATGGCGAAGGCGTGAACGTGGCAATGGGCTATTTCCTGTTCCCATTGGCGATGCTGGCGTGCGGCAGGATTTGGTTTAAGGAAACGCTTAACCGTCTGCAAATAGTAGCGGTCGTATCGGCATGTTTGGGCGTGGCATGGGAGTTGGTACGATCCGGCGCATTTTCATGGGCGACGGTATGGGTATTCGGGACATATCCCATCTATTATTTAGTGCGCCGCAAACTGGGCGTGCCGGCATTGATAGGGCTGACGTTTGATTTGCTCGTGATTGCGCCTTGTGCCTTATTTTATATTCTGACGCAAACCGATACCATCAATTTGATTGCGTCCACCCCCAAGCTTATCGGCTTTATCGTTTTGTTGGGCATCAATAGCACGGTCGCCATGCATTTGAATTTAAAAGCAAGCCAATTATTACCCATTGCCGTATTCGGTATGTTGAGCTATTTGGAACCGGTCTTGCTGTTTATCATTTCGATTGCATGGCTGGACGAACCTTTGGAGAGTGGGGCATTAAGCAGCTACGGATTCATTTGGTTGGGTTTGAGTTTGATGATGGTAAACGGATGGCTGGCAATGAAGAGAAGGGTCGTCTGAAGCCGCTGTTTTATATAGTGGATTAACTTTAAACCAGTACGGCGTTGCCTCGCCTTGCCGTACTATCTGTACTGTCTGCGGCTTCGTCGCCTTGTCCTGATTTAAATTTAATCCACTATAGATTTCAGACGACCTTGCTCCATTAAACTCACATTTCCCGATTTCCGTCCTACAATTTCAATTTCTAAATCAATGTCGTCAGCAGGCCGCCTCGGCTTGTCAAACTTTTGCCCGATAAACAGCATTCGATATCGAAAGGTCGTCTGAAACATCTTTTCAGACGACCTTTGCCGTTTCCATTAAAATACTGTATTCCCATTTTTCAGACGGTCTCTTCCCATGTTTCCCGACCAATCCGCCCCCAATCTGCTGCAAGGCTTAAACCCCGAACAACTTTCCGCCGTAACTTGGCCGCCGCAATCCGCCCTTGTGCTGGCGGGCGCGGGCAGCGGCAAAACCCGCGTGCTGACCACGCGCATCGCATGGCTTTTGCAAAGCGGACAAGCCAGCGTACACAGCATTATGGCGGTAACGTTTACCAACAAAGCCGCCAAAGAAATGCAAACCCGACTCGGCGCGATGATTCCCATCAACGTCCGCGCCATGTGGCTCGGCACGTTCCACGGTCTCTGCCACCGCTTTCTACGGCTGCACCACCGCGACGCCGGCCTGCCGTCTTCCTTTCAAATCCTCGACAGCGGCGACCAGCTTTCCCTGATCAAACGCCTGCTCAAAAGCCTCAACATCGCCGAAGAAATCATCGCGCCGCGTTCGCTGCAAGGCTTTATCAACGCGCAAAAAGAATCCGGTTTGCGCGCTTCCGTGTTGAGCGCGCCCGACCCGCACACAAGCCGCATGATTGAATGCTACGCCGAATACGACAAAATCTGCCAACGCGAAGGCGTGGTCGATTTCGCCGAACTCATGCTCCGCAGCTACGAAATGCTGCAAAGCAACGAAATCCTGCGCCAGCACTACCAAAACCGCTTCAATCACATACTCGTTGACGAGTTTCAAGACACCAACAAACTGCAATACGCCTGGCTCAAACTCATGGCGGGCGGCAACGCGGCGGTATTTGCCGTCGGCGACGACGACCAAAGCATCTACCGTTTCCGCGGCGCGAACGTCGGCAACATGACCGCGCTGATGGAAGAGTTCCACATCGACGCGCCCGTCAAACTCGAACAAAACTACCGCTCCGTCGGCAACATCCTCGCCGCCGCCAACGCCGTCATCGAAAACAACGACGAACGCCTCGGCAAAAACCTGCGCACCGACGCCGAAGCAGGCGACAAAATCCGCTACTACTCCGCCTTTACCGACCTCGAAGAAGCCCAATTCATCGTGGACGAAACCAAAGCCCTCGAACGCGAAGGCTGGGATTTGGACGAAATCGCTGTCCTCTACCGCAGCAACGCCCAATCGCGCGTCATCGAACAAAGCCTGTTCCGCAGCGGCATCCCCTACAAAATCTACGGCGGCCTGCGTTTTTACGAACGCCAAGAAATCAAACACGCGCTCGCCTACCTGCGCCTCGCCGTCAATCCCGACGACGACAGCGCCCTCTTGCGCGTCATCAACTTCCCGCCGCGCGGCATCGGCGCACGCACCATCGAAAACCTTCAGACGGCCTCAAACGAACAAGGCATCACCCTCTGGCAGGCAGCCTGCAACGCCGGCGCAAAAGCCGCCAAAGTCGCAGCCTTCGTCCGCCTGATTGAAGCCCTGCGCAACCAAGTCGGACAAATGCCCCTGCCCGAAATCATCGTCGGCATCCTCAAAGACAGCGGCCTGACCGAACACTATAAAACCCAAAAAGGCGACAACCAAGACCGCATCGACAACCTCGACGAACTCGTCAACGCCGCCATCGAGTTCAAACCCGAAGACAGCAACTTCGAAATCCTGCCCGACAACATTTCAGACGACCCCGCCTTCCCCATCCTCGCCTTCCTAAGCAACGCAGCCCTCGAGTCCGGCGAAAACCAAGCAGGCGCAGGCGAAAAAGCCGTCCAACTCATGACCGTCCACGCCGCCAAAGGCTTGGAATTCAACGCCATCTTCCTCACCGGCATGGAAGAAGGCCGCTTCCCCAGCGAAATGAGCCTTGCCGAACGCGGCGGCCTCGAAGAAGAACGCCGCCTCATGTACGTCGCCATCACCCGCGCCCGCAAACGCCTCTACATCACCATGGCGCAACAACGCATGCTGCACGGGCAAACCCAATTCGGCATCGTCTCCCGCTTCGTCGAAGAAATCCCACCCGAAGTATTGCACTATCTGTCCGTCAAAAAGACCGCCTACGACAGCTACGGCAGCCCGCGCCAAACCGCCGCGCCCAAAAACAAAATCATCGATGACTACAAACAGCCCCAAACCTACGCAGGTTTCCGTATCGGACAAAACGTCCGTCACGCCAAATTCGGCACCGGCGTCATCATCGATGCCGTAGACAAAGGCGAATCCGCCCGCCTGACCATCAATTTCGGCAAACAAGGCGTGAAAGAGCTGGACACCAAGTTTGCGAAACTGGAAGAGATGTAAAAGGGAGATGACAGAGGTCGGCTGCAACCCGTAGCGTGGGCTTTGCCCACGAATCAAGCCCAAAATTTCAGACGACCTCTTTTAGCCGCCATTATCGTAGGCAAAGCCCACGCTACAATGTACACCGACGAAGTAAATAGAGATGTAGGTCGGATACTTGTATCCGACAAAAACATTTGACGTATCTATCGTTTCCGAAAAACCGCTGTTTGGAAATGTCGGATTCGAGAATCCGACCTTGTATATCGGAACACCCGTATCATAGCAACAAACCGCCCGGCCGCCACCCGCATCCGACCAAGGCAAACAACCGTTGCGTAGCTCAGGGAGCGGTCGGGCAACCCATCGACACGACCGGACAGTTGCCAGACAACACAACCGAATGCAAGGCAGGTTTATGATGAGTACCCAATACAATTACGCAGGCATCGACATCGCCAAACGAAACTTCGTCATCGGCATCACGTCTTTGCAGCGCACCAAAACCGAAACCAACAACCCAAAAGGTATCGCCCATACTATCGAATACCTTAAAAAACACAAGGTCGCCCTCGTCGTGA
>NZ_CALNWV010000065.1:0-8018 GCF_940793045.1 Neisseria sp. Marseille-Q2251 | reverse complement strand
CAGGTAGTGGAGTACGGCTTGGTATTTAAAGTGTAATGTATATTTGCTCATAAAAAAACTGCACCTTGGTGGTTGGAGGGTATGTGTCCAACTTTTGGGGTGCAGTTCAGTTTTCAGACGACCTTTTGCCATAAATTGGCATCAGGAATGCTTCCTTCCGCCTCCCATCGGACGGGTACGCAGAATAAGGCCGCCGCCTCAGCCGAACGCAGACAGGATCAATAAAAAACCTCCCCGTTTGGAAGACTCGGGATAGGTGCTTGATTTATCAAATTGATAATTATGACGAACTTTTTACCCCCGCCCCTACCTTAAGAAGTAAAAGCAGTCCAATTATGCGAACTGTCCGCCATAAACGATAAAGGGCTTCAAAGTGAATGAATAATTTCCAAATACTTTTGCTTCTAGGCATCTTTATGATGCTTCTTACCATCCTTCTCTACAAAAAAGGCTGGGTAAAACCCGTCCAACCCGCCGAATCCGACAGCCGTCCTCCGATTTTCTGGATTTCGATAACGGTCGTTGTCATGCTCGGCATCATTTCTTTGATAAGGTGGATGGGATGGTAATTGGCGAGAAAGGAAAGGTCGTCTGAAAACCTTGATATTGGTTTTCAGACGACCTTTTTGTTTGGCTTGTTGGTGTGCTTATATTTCTATGCGGATAAACAGCGTCTCTAGGAAATCGCTATAACGTTGATTCGCCTTACTTTACGGTAAATTTTTCCGTTACTTTTTGGCTTGCTTAAATACCGGTTTACTGATGAAATAATAAAAATTATTTGCATTTGTGCGACTCCGTTTATAAACTCTTACTTTTAAGACAGGCAGATGGCGGCACTTTGTCAGACTTGGGATAAAGAGACGGCGGAATCAAATATCTTGTAAAGATTTTTGGCGTATCAGACAGTATTTCAAACCCGATATTTTCAAACAAAATTTCTACTGCCCTGTCTAAACGGGGTCGTCTGAATTTTTTAGAGAAGTTTGTCATGTCCGTCATGCTGATACCAATAACCCTTTTCTTCTCTTTCTTCTTTTTTGCCTTATACCGCTCTATCGCGCCCGCGCCCGATAGGGTGTTGAACGGTGACACACTCATTTGTTTTAGCCGTAACAAGTTTTTCAGCCGTGAGCTTTTGTATTGCGGAACGCAGGGCGTGTTTGTTTATCGCGGACGGACTTTGACAGCGCATTACCGATTTGAAGAGGTCGTCAAACTGGCGAAGACCGGTTGGCATATCAACAAAGTCAGCGTTTGGGAAATTGAATGCGTATCGGGCGGCAAACATGCGCGGCATACATTTTGTCCGAGGGGAAGCCTGTGGTTCGGTCATGAAGGTTTCGACAGGCTTCATAAACATATGCTGCGCGTGAATCCGGATGCAGTAAAGGCTAAATGGACCGGTTTTGGTCTTCATATTGATATTAAGTTTTAAGGTTTGTTTTATATATGTTGATTGCTTTTCTGATTATGTTGCGCGAGGGTATCGAGGCGGCTTTGATCGTCGGTATCGTCGCCGGTTTTTTGAAACAGTCGGGACATTCGCGGCTGATGCCTAAGGTGTGGCTGGGTGTGGCTTTGGCTGCGCTGATGTGTTTGGGCATCGGATACGGCATCCATTCGGCAACGGGCGAGATTCCGCAGAAGGAGCAGGAATTTGTGGTCGGCGTTATCGGTTTGGTGGCGGTGGCGATGCTGACTTATATGATTTTATGGATGAAAAAAGCCGCCCGTTCGATGAAGCAGCAGCTTCAGGATTCGGTTCAGACGGCCTTAAACCGAGGCAACGGTCAAGGCTGGGCTTTGGTCGGCATGGCTTTTCTGGCTGTGGCGCGCGAGGGGCTGGAGAGTGTGTTTTTCCTCTTGGCGGTGTTTCAGCAGAGTCCGACTTGGTCTATGCCCGTCGGCGCGGTATTGGGGCTGCTGACCGCAGTGGTCATCGGCGCGCTGATTTATCAGGGCGGTATGCGTCTGAATCTGGCGAAGTTTTTCCGCTGGACGGGCGCGTTTTTGATCGTGGTGGCCGCCGGTTTGGTGGCCGGTTCGCTGCGCGCACTGCATGAGGCGGGCGTGTGGAACCACCTGCAAGAGGTGGTGTTTGATTCTTCCAAATACCTGCATGAAGACAGCCCGCTGGGCGTGCTGCTCGGCGGCTTCTTCGGCTATACCGACCACCCGACGCAGGGCGAGGTGCTGGCGTGGCTGCTGTATTTGGTTCCGGTCATGATTTGGTTTCTGCACGGCAGCAAGCCCGCCGCGGTGCAGAGGTCGTCTGAAAGCCATTAGTGGCGCTTAAAAATTCCGTATCTCATTCTTATCAACATGCCAAAGAGGTTTGAAATGAAAAAACTCAATATAACTGCTTTATCCGTGATGCTGGCTTTGGGTCTGACCGCGTGTCAGCCGCCCGAAGCGGAAAAATCCGCGCCTGCCGCGTCAGGTGCATCAAGCGCGAATGCCGGCGGCTCCGTCAATATCGGCGTGAACGACACTGCCTGCGAACCGATGGAACTGACCGTACCGAGCGGACAAGTCGTGTTCAACATCAAAAACAACAGCGGCCGCAAGCTCGAATGGGAAATCCTCAAAGGCGTGATGGTGGTCGACGAACGCGAAAACATCGCCCCCGGACTTTCCGACAAAATGACCGTTACCCTGCTGCCGGGCGAATACGAAATGACCTGCGGCCTCTTGACCAACCCGCGCGGCAAGTTGGTGGTAACCGACAGCGGCTTTAAAGACACCGGCAACGAAGCCGATTTGGAAAAACTCGCCAAACCGCTTGCCGACTATAAAGTTTACGTACAAGGCGAAGCCAAAGAGCTGGTTGCCAAAACCAAAGCCTTCACCGACGCCGTCAAAGCGGGCGACATCGAAAAAGCCAAATCCCAGTTTGCCGCTGCCCGCACCCACTACGAACGCATCGAGCCGATTGCCGAACTCTTCAACGAACTCGACCCTGCCATCGACGCGCGTGAAGACGACTTCAAAGACAAAACCGAAGACGCGGCCTTCACCGGCTTCCACCGCATCGAACACGCCCTGTGGGTCAAAAAAGACGTATCCGGCGTGAAAGACATTGCCGACAAACTCATGAAAGACGTTGAAGCCCTGCAAAAAGAAATCGACGCCCTCTCCTTCCCGCCGAACAAAGTCGTCGGCGGCGCGGCAGTGTTGATTGAAGAAGTTGCCGGCAGCAAAATCAGCGGCGAAGAAGACCGTTACAGCCACACCGACTTGAGCGACTTCCAAGCCAACATCGAAGGCGCGCAAAAAATCGTCGAACTCTTCCGTCCGATGATTGCCGAGAAAAACAAAGCCCTGCTCGAGAAAGTCGATGCCAACTTCAAACAAGTCACCGACATCCTCGCCAAATACAAAACCAAAGACGGCTTTGAAACCTACGACAAACTCAGCGACGAAGACCGCAAAACCCTTCAGGCACCGATTAACGCCCTTGCCGAAGACCTGAGCCAACTGCGCGGCACACTGGGTCTCAAATAAACTTGACCCGCCCGTTTCAGACGACCTTTTGAGATACAAGGGGTCGTCTGAAAACTTATCGCTGATGCCCTCTCCACCGAAAGGGAACTGTTGTAGCGTGGGCTTTGCCCGCGAAAAACCCGAATACAGAAATCGTAGGCTGGGTCGGGTTTGCCAACCCAACCTGCCCTGCTGACAGCCGTATCAAAAATTAAACGGGTTAGCTGTATCGCCGTTCCAAGATTAGATTTCTGAGAAAGTTTGGTTTGCCCCAAATGCAAGCACAAGCATTTCGGAGGTCCGCTAATCCTCCGGTAGAAGAACAGGTAGGGTGTGTGGCGCAGCCACGCACGCGGAAATCGCGCAGCCCTTACCGTTTATTGGATTGATCGATGATTCAAAGTTTTCAGACGACCTTAAACGTCGTCTGAAAATTCAAAATAGCAAACTTAAACAAAACAACCGCGTACATACTGCAGCCCGAATCCCACAAAGGACTCCGCCATGAGCCAAGACAACAACTCACACCCCACCCAACCGACCAAACGCACCCTGTTCAAAACCGTCCTCGCCGCAGGCGCAGCCGGCGCGGCAGGCTGGTTCGCCGGCAAACAACAAGGCGAAACCGCCGCCGAGACCCGCAACAACGAACACTCCCCGCAAGCCTACCCCTGCTACGGCACCCACCAAGCCGGCATCACCACCCCGCACCAGCTCTTCGGCATCATGTGCGCCTTCGACGTAACCGCCAAAGACCCCAAACAACTCGAAAACCTCTTCCGCACCCTCACCGCCCGCATCGAATTCCTCACCCAAGGCGGCGAATACCAAGACGGCGACGAAAAACTCCCCCCCGCAGGCAGCGGCCTGCTCGGCAAAACATTCCGCCCCGACGGCCTCACCATCACCGTCGGCGTCGGCAGCAGCCTCTTTGACGACCGCTTCGGACTCAAAGACAAAAAACCCCGCCACCTCCAAGAAATGCGCGACTTCCCCAACGACCGCCTCCAAAAATCATGGTGCGACGGCGACCTCAGCCTCCAAATCTGCGCCTTCACCCCCGAAACCTGCCAAGCCGCCCTGCGCGACATCATCAAAAACACCGCCCAAACCGCCGTCATCCGCTGGAGCATAGACGGCTGGCTGCCCAAAGCCGAACCCGGCGCCATCGCCGCCCGCAACCTCTTAGGCTTCCGCGACGGCTCCGGCAACCCCGACGTATCCGATCCCAAAATTGCCGACCAAGTCCTCTGGACAGGCATCGCCGCCAACAGCCAAGACGAACCCGCTTGGGCGAAAAACGGCAGCTACCAAGCCGTCCGCCTCATCCGCCACTTCGTCGAATTCTGGGACAGAACCCCCTTGCAGGAACAAACCGAAATCTTCGGCCGACGCAAATACAGCGGTGCTCCCATGGACGGCAAAAAAGAGAGCGACACCGCCGACTTCGCCAAAGACCCCGACGGCAAAACCACCCCCAAAGACAGCCACATGAGGCTCGCCAACCCGCGCGACCCCGAGTTCATGAAAAAACACCTGCTCTACCGCCGCGCCTTCAACTACTCCCGCGGCCTCGCCGCCAACGGCCAGCTCGACGTCGGCTTGGTGTTCATCTGCTACCAGGCCAACCTCGCCGACGGTTTCATCTTCGTCCAAAACCTGCTCAACGGCGAACCGCTGGAAGAATACATCAGCCCCTTCGGCGGCGGCTATTTCTTCATATTGCCCGGCGTCGAAAAAGGCGGCTTCCTCGCCCAAAGCCTGCTCAGCGCGTGAACACAGGTCGTCTGAAACCTGACAGCGCACAGGCTCTATCCGTCAACCTCTCCCTGTAAAAGGTCGTCTGAAAACCAAGTATTCCGGTTTTCAGACGACCTTTCCGTCAAATGGGCACAGACTTAGAATAAACCGAACCCGTAGCGTGGGCTTCGCCCACAACCTTCCACCCAAACATCCAAACCCAATCATATCCGTTTATTCGTGGATAGAATCCACGCTACGGGCGGCTTGGTTTTTAATCAGCATTATGAACTGTCATTTCCACGCAGGCGGGTTTGCTGCATATTCAGAGATGTTGCCACAAAGTGCCGCCGTTGCTTTTGTCTTGGCGGAGGTAGCGGTAAATGGTGCTGTGATGGAGCGTGATTTGGTGGTGTTTGCGCAAGTAGGCGCATACTTGTTCGGGACTGAGTTTGCGGCGGATAAGGGTGTCGATGTGTTGAATCAGCTGAGAATCGAGCTTATAGGGCTTTCGCTTACGCTGTTTGATAGTCCGGCTTTGCCGCTGGGCTTTTTCGGCGCTGTATTGCTGCCCTTGGGTGCGGTGCCGTCTGATTTCGCGGCTGATGGTGCTTTTGTGG
Organism: Neisseria sp. Marseille-Q2251; assembly: GCF_940793045.1. NCBI lineage: Bacteria > Pseudomonadati > Pseudomonadota > Betaproteobacteria > Neisseriales > Neisseriaceae > Neisseria > Neisseria sp. Marseille-Q2251. Next base: position 2,172 of record NZ_CALNWV010000065.1, on the reverse strand, counting down.
CGATTAAGCTGTTTGGCGATTTCAGTGACGGTGCAGTGGCGGGACAGGTATTGGATATGGTATCGTTCGTCTTGGGTCAGTTGTGTGTAGCTCATGGCAATCTTTCTTGCAGGAAAGGCCGTATGCTACCGCATACTGACCTTAAATGCGAATCCGCCGCCCTTTCCACATAGGTCTCTCCATGCCATCCTGATCTGACGGCCGAATGAAGCGGGACAGGCATGGCAGCATTGCCCGCCCGACACAAAGGCCGTCCGACTCCGGACTGGATTCGGACGGCCTTTTCATCACCGGGTCTGCAGCTGAGCACATTCCCTATTCGGGAGGGCGCACTCGGGTTTATTTTTTAGCGGCGGGGGTGGCGGCTTTGTTTTGAGCGGCCGGGGCGACGGTTGCCTCCGCCTTCAGTTTGGAGAAGATGCCCTCACCGATACCTTTGACGTTTTTCAACTCCTCGACCGATTTGAAGGCACCATGTTGTTGACGGTAGTCCACGATGGCTTTCGCTTTGGCCGGTCCGATACCGGGCAGGGCTTCCAACTCGGACGGGGAAGCAGTATTGATGTTGACGGCGGCCAGCGACAGCGAAGCGGTCAGCAGGGAGAGGGCGGCAAAGAGGAATTTTTTCATAAGAAGGTACTCCATAGTTTGTGAATGCGGATGATGCCTGTGTGTGCGGCACCGTAGAATAGTTGGCTATCATATCCGTCTTACCGTTTCCGTTCAAACGATACCTGAAGATTTCTTAGTTTACTATCTCTTTGAGACCTTTGCAAAATTCCCCAAAATCCCCTAAATTCCCATCAAGACATTTAGGGGATTTTCCATGAGCACCTTCTTCCGGCAAACCGCACAAGCCATGATTGCCAAACACATCGACCGCTTCCCACTATTGAAGTTGGATCAGGTGATTGATTGGCAGCCGATCGAGCAGTACCTGAATCGTCAAAGAACCCGTTACCTTAGAGACCACCGCGGCCGTCCCGCCTATCCCCTGTTGTCCATGTTCAAAGCCGTCCTGCTCGGACAATGGCACAGCCTCTCCGATCCCGAACTCGAACACAGCCTCATCACCCGCATCGATTTCAACCTGTTTTGCCGTTTTGACGAATTGAGCATCCCCGATTACAGCACCTTATGCCGCTACCGCAACTGGCTGGCGCAAGACGACACCCTGTCCGAATTGCTGGAACTGATTAACCGACAACTGACCGAAAAAGGCCTAAAAATAGAGAAAGCATCCGCCGCCGTCATTGACGCCACCATTATTCAAACTGCCGGCAGCAAACAGCGTCAGGCTATAGAAGTCGATGAAGAAGGACAAGTCAGCGGACAAACCACACCGAGTAAGGACAGCGATGCCCGTTGGACAAAGAAAAACGGCTTATACAGACTCGGTTACAAACAACATACCCGCACCGATGAGGAAGGCTATATCGAGAAACTGCACATTACTCCCGCCAATACCCATGAGTGCAACCACCTGTCTCCTTTGTTGGAAGGCCTAACCGAAGGTATGACCGTCTATGCCGACAAAGGCTATGACAGTACGGAAAACCGGCAACACCTGAAAGAGCATCGGTTGTTGGACGGCATTATGCGAAAAGCCCACCGCAACCGTCCGCTGACGGAAGCGCAAACCAAACGTAACCGGTATTTGTCGAAGACCCGTTATGTGGTGGAACAAAGCTTCGGTACGCTGCACCGTAAATTCCGTTATGCGCAGGCAGCCTATTTTGGTCTGCTCAAAGTGAGTGCGCAAAGCCATCTGAAGGCGATGTGTTTGAACCTGTTGAAAGCGGCTAACAGGCTAAGTGTGCCTGTTGCTGCCTAAAAGGCGGCCCGGATGCCTGATTATCGGGTATCCGGGGAGGATTAAGGGGGTATTTGGGTAAAATTAGGAGTGATTGGGGGGCGGAAATAGACGAAAACCTGTGTTTGGGTTTCGGCTGTCGGGGGAAAAGGAATTTTGCAAAGGTCTCTCTTTATGTATTGATTCTGCAACATCCCCATTCTACCCGCACCCTTCCTATCCGTCACATTTATTACCCGCTGCGCCATCGTCGCACCCGCCCATCTCCACTCGTGAGCAAGTAAGCCATAGCAAGAAGGCAAGAAACAGCAATGACGAGTTTCAAGTAAAGGTATGAATAAAATATGAGGTAAAAGTAA
>NZ_CALNWV010000064.1:0-8716 GCF_940793045.1 Neisseria sp. Marseille-Q2251 | reverse complement strand
ATGCGCAAACTGCTGACGATATTGAATGCCCGGATGCGTGATTATTTTGCCGAAAATGGTATCCAAACGGCTTGATTTGAGTTTTGGTATTTTTGCCCGACGGGGTGAAAAATACAGTTGCTACGGCAAAAACCGTAGCAAGAGAGAATAGAAACCCGTAGCGTGGGCTTTGCCCACGAATCAAACTCAAAATTTCAGACGACCTCTTTTACCCAACATTATCGTGGGCAAAGCCCACGCTACAATGTATACCGACTGCTGACAATATTGAATGATTACTTTGCCGAAAACGGTATCCGAACGGTTTGATTTGAGTTTTGGTATTTTTGCTCGACGGGTTCAAAAATACAGTTGCTGTTGAAACTACCAAACCAAAACCCATCCGAGGTCGTCTGAAAACTTGAAAATCAGGTTTTCAGACGACCTTTATTCTTTCCGCCGACAGGCATACAATCAAAAGTGCAATACCTTTCATTGATTCAATACAAGGAGACAGTTATGCGCGGCATAAAATCAGTTGCATTGTTGTGTACTTTGGCATTGGGTGCGCCGGCGTTTTCGGCGGGTTTGACCAAAACGCTGCCGGGCGATTTGACGACGGCTCAGGCGCAGGCGGTGGTGCAGGCTTCGATGAAAAAGGCACGTGAAATCAAGGTGCCGATGAATATCGCGGTCATGGACGCGGGCGGTAATTTGAAGGCGTTTGCGCGTATGGACGACGCGTTTATCGGCAGCATTGATATTGCGCAGAAAAAGGCGAAAACGGCACGCTATTTCAATATGTCCACCCGCGATTTGGGCAAGGCTTCGCAGCCGGGCGGTGAGCTTTACGGTATTGAGGTGACCAACGACGGTTTGGTGATTTTTGCCGGCGGTGTGCTGCTGGTGGATAAAAACGGCGTTATCGTCGGCAGCGTCGGCGTGAGCGGCGGCTCGGTCGATGAAGACGAAAGCGTCGCGAAAGCAGGTGCGGCGGTATTGTCGGGCAAGTAAACCGCAGCTTGAGGCAACCCGATGCGTTTCTTTTCATTGATTTGCGTTGGGTTGTTGAAATGTGCAGAGGTCGTCTGAAAATGTGGGGTTAAATCCCCGCTGTCTTTTCAGACGACCTTTTTGCATTTGTTGACATTTTTACCGCTTCGGGCATGACGTTCGGGCATATGGAGTCGTCTGAAACCTGAAATGCTGTCTTTCCCAAGCACAATTCGCCGCAATGGGATATGATTATCCTTTTTCAGACGACCTGTCCTTAATATAGGTCGTCTGAAAAGTTGATTCCGTCGGGTGCGGCGGAGTTCTGAGAAGCCGTTAAGTCATACAAGAAAGCCAAGATGTCCGAAACAGCAGTCCAAGAAACCCAAGAAACGCCAAACAGTGTGCCTACGTCGTCTGAAACACAACCCACCCCGCCCAAGCGCAAGAGGCGCTGGTTGCGGGTTCTGTTGCTGACGTTGGTTGTGCTGGTGTGCGCGCTGGTGGGCTTTATCGGCTGGCTGGTGGGGACGGAATCGGGTTTGCGTTTCGGTGTGTACAAGATTCCGTCCTGGTTTGGCGTGAAGATTGCGTCGGAAACGCTGGAAGGTACGCTGGTTAAGGGTTTTCACGGCGATAAGTGGATGATTGAAACGGATGGGGCGGATGTGAAAATCAGCGCGTTCCGTTTTGATTGGGAGCCGTCCGAGCTGTTTCAGCGCAGCCTGCACATTACTGAAATTGTGGCGGGCGATATTGCGGTCGTGCCGAAGCCGACGCCGCCGAAAGAGAAAAAGCCGTCCAAAGGACTGCCTGAGAGCATTGATTTGCCTGTGTTGGTGTTTATCGACCGTTTAGAAACGGGCAGACTCAGCGTGGGCAAAAATTTTGATAAGCAGACGGTCTATCTCGACCATCTGAATGCGGCATACCATTACGATCAGAAAGAACACCGCTTGGATTTGAAAGCCCTCGATACGCCGTGGAGCAATTCGACGGGTTCGGCGGTGGTCGGGCTGGAGAAGCCGTTTGCGCTCAATACGACGATTCAGACGAAGGGCGAGCTGGAAGGCGAGACGATAGAGGGTAAGGCGCGTCTGTGGGGCAGTTTGCAGGACGTGCAGACTGAAATTCTGCTGGACGGCGACAATGTGCATTTGTCGGCGAAATCGACGGTGCATCCGTTTGCCGCTTCGCTGGATAAGATGATCGGCGAGGTGCTGATTAAGGGTTTCAACATCAACCCGACCGCGTTCCTGCCGTCGCTGCCTAAGGCAAACCTGACGTTTGACGCGACCGTCGTGCCTTCGTTTACGCACGGTATCGCGCTGGACGGTTCGCTCGACTTGGAAAACAAGGCGGCGGGTTTTGCCGATGCAAAATCCATTCCGGTGCGCAACATTCTGGCGGACTTCACCATCAACGACAACGGCGTGGTAACCGTCCAAGAGTCTGAAATCGGGCTGCTGGAGGAAGGTTCTTTCAATGTCGCCGGTACGGTCGATACGGTGAAAAACGCGCTGGCGCTTAAGATTAATGTGAACAACCTGGTTTCAGACGACCTCGTCCGCACCAATGTTGCCGGTCAGTGGAACGGGTTTATCGGCGTCAAAGGCGAAACCGCCTCGCCCGCTATCGACTGGAATCTTGAAAGCGGCAGCGCGCAACTCTCCGGACTACTGTCCTTCGTTACCGACAGACAACACGGGCAGCGCACCCTCAAACTCGACCGCGTCCGCGTCGCACCGCAAAACGGCGGCGAACTGACGGCGCAAGGTTCGCTCGAACTCTTCAAAGACCGCCTGCTCAAGCTCGACATTTCCAGCAAGGCGTTCAATCCGTCCCGCTTAGACTCAAAACTGCCCGCCGGCAGCGTCAACGGTACCATCAATCTTTCAGGCGAACTGGCGAAAGAAAAATTCGCCGGCAAAATGCAGTTTGCGCCGAGTACGTTAAACAACGTCCCCCTCAGCGGCAAAGCCGACGTCGTTTACGAATCCGGACACCTCCCGCGCGCGCTGACCGACCTGCGTTTGGGCAACAATATTGTTAAAACCAACGGCAGCTTCGGCAAAAAAGGCGACCTCCTCAATATCGACATCACCGCTCCCGACCTTTCCCGTTTCGGTTTCGGACTGGGCGGGCTGCTCAATACGCGCGGCTACATTTCAGGCGACCTCAAGGGCGGGCTGAAAACCTACGAAGCCGACCTCTCCGGCGAAGCGCGCGCGCTGCGTGTCGGCGAAGCCGTCAATATCCGTATGCTTGACTTCAAACTCAAAGGCACGCCCGACATCAACCGTCCGCTTGCCGCCGACATCAAAGGCAGCCACATCGCCCTTTCCGGCGGCGCGACCGTCGTCGATGCGGTCGATCTGTCCCTCAACGGCACGGGGGCGCAACACCGCATACACGGCAGCAGCAGCATGGCGTTGGACGGCAAACCTTACAAACTCGAAGTCAACGCGGCGGGCGGTCTGAACAAAGACTTCAATCAGTGGAAAGGCAGCGTGGACACGCTCGACATCGGCGGCGCGTTCAACCTCAAACTGCAAAACCGCATGAACCTCGAAGCAGGCGCGGAGCGTGTTTCCATGAGCGCGGCGCGCTGGAGCGCGATGGGCGGCAGCCTCAACCTGCAAAACTTCGTTTGGGACAAAAAAGCCGGCATCACCAGCAAAGGCAGCGCGCAAAGCCTGCACATCACCGAGCTGCAAAACTTCGTCAAAATCCCCGTCGAACACAACTTGGTACTCGGCGGCGATTGGGATTTGGCGTACAGTCAAAATGCCCGCGGCTACCTCAACATCAACCGCCAAAGCGGCGACATCATCCTGCCGAACAAAGACCCGAAAAAACAGATGCCTTTGGGCTTAAGCGCGCTCTCCCTGCGCACCCGTTTCCAAAACGGCCGCATCGACAGCACGCTTGACGGCAGCACCCGTTTCGGCAGCGTCAACGCCAATCTGGGCATCAGCCAGCAGTTCGGCAACAAAATCGCCAACGCGCCCATAAGCGGCAAAATCAACCTCAACGTCCCCGACTTGGGCGCAATCAAAACCTTCCTGCCCGCCACCGCGCAAGGCATTACAGGTCGTCTGAACGCAGCCGCCACCATAGGCGGGCGCGTCGGTTCGCCCACCATCGCAGCCACCTTGAACGGCACCAGCAACTACGGCACAGCCGCAGGTACGGTCAACATCGGACAAGGCGCCAGCATGGACACCGCGCCTTTGAGCGGCAAACTCAACCTCAACGTCGCCGACCTCGAAGTCTTCCGCAACTTCCTGCCCGTCGGACAAACCGTCAAAGGTCGTCTGAATGCCGCCGTCAGCCTTGGCGGACGCGTCGGCGAACCGCAGCTTTCCGGTACGCTCAACGGCGAAAACCTCTACTACCGCAACCAAACCCAAGGCCTCATCCTCGACAACGGCGTTTTACGTTCCCATTTGCAGGGACAGCGCTGGGTCATCGACAGCCTCAAGTTCCATAAAGGCGGTACGCTCGAGCTGAAAGGCTCGGTCAACCTTGCCAACGCCGACCCTGACGTTGACGTGGATGTCGTCTTCGACAAATACGACACCCTTTCCCGTCCGAACCGCCGCCTGCGCCTCTCCGGCAGCGCGAAAGTGCAATACAACCAGCAAAAAGGCGTGTTCCTCAACGGTACGTTGAACAGCGACTACGGTATGTTCGGTTCGCAAAAATCCTCCATGCCCTCGTTGGACGACGATGTCGTCGTGTTGGGCGAAGAGAAAAAACAAACCGCTGCCGTGACGCCTATCAACCTCAACCTCACGCTCAACCTCAACGACAATATCCGTTTCGTCGGTTACGGCGCAGACATCACCATAGGCGGCAAGCTGACCATCACTTCCCGCCCGGGCGAAGCCATCCAAGGCGTCGGTACGGTGAAAGTCGTCAAAGGCCGTTACAAAGCCTACGGACAAGACCTCGACATCACTAAAGGTACGGTTTCTTTCGTCGGCCCGCTCAACAACCCCAACTTGAACATCCGCGCCGAACGCCGTCTTTCCCCCGTCGGTGCAGGCGTCGAAGTCCTCGGCAGCCTAAACAATCCGCGCGTGACCCTCGTTGCCAAAGAAGCGATGAGCGAAAAAGACAAACTTTCTTGGCTCATCCTCAACCGTGCCAGCAGCGGCAGCGACGGCGACAATGCCGCACTTTCTGCAGCAGCAGGCGCGCTCCTTGCCGGACAGGTCAACGACAGGCTCGGACTGGTGGACGATTTGGGCATCACCAGCCAACGCAGCCGCAACGCCCAAACCGGCGAACTCAACCCCGCCGAACAAGTGCTGACCGTCGGCAAGCAGTTCACCAACAACCTCTACGCAGGTTACGAATACGGTCTTTCCAGTGCCGAACAGTCGGTCAAGCTCGTGTACCAGCTCACCCGCGCCATCCAAGCCGTTGCCCGCGTCGGCAGCCGTTCATACGGCGGCGAGTTGAAATACACCATCCGTTTCGACAGGCTCTTCCGTTCGGATTACGAAAACGACCGCAAAATCGAAGAAGCGGAAAAACAAAAAGCCGAGCAAACGCAATAACGCCGTCGAAAAAGAAAAGGTCGTCTGAAAACCACACTTTAGGGTTTTCAGACGACCTTTTTCATGCGCGGCAATCTCGTTCCTTTTTCTTGAGGACAGATAGGCAGGTCGGTCATATCCGTTCCGCAGGGGCGCTGTCGGACAGGTTTTCAGACGACTCCATAGCCCCCGTCCCGCCCTGAAATCCTGTTAGAATACCGTTTCATTTCATCCATAATAATCAAACCATTCCCATTTAAAGCCGCGTCCAATACGATGAAACTCCCGCCGCTCAAACCCCTTATCATCACCTCGCTGCCCGTCTTCGCCAGCGTCTTTATCGCCGCGACCCTTGTCTGGCGGTTTGGCACGCCCAAGCTCGCCATGCCTTTCGTACTCGGCATCATCGCGGGCGGTCTCGTCGATTTGGACAACCGCCTGACAGGTCGTCTGAAAAACATCATCATCACCGTCGCCCTGTTTACCATTTCATCGCTCGTCGCCCAAAGCACGCTCGGCACCGGCCTGCCCTTCATCCTCGCCATGACCCTGATGACGTTCGGCTTTACCATTTTGGGCGCGGTCGGGCTGAAATACCGCACCTTCGCGTTCGGCGCACTTGCCGTCGCCACCTACACCACACTCACCTACACCCCCGAAACCTTCTGGCTGACCAATCCCGTCATGATTCTGCTCGGGACTGTGTTATACAGCACCTGCACACTCGTTTTCCAAATCATCCTCCCGCACCGCCCCGTCCAAGAAAGCGTCGCCAACGCCTACGAAGCGCTCGGCGGATATTTTGACGCCAAAGCCGACTTTTTCGATCCCGACGAAGCCGCTTGGCTCGGCAACCGCCAAATCGACCTCGCCATGAGCAACACCGGCGTCATTACCGCCTTCAACCAATGCCGCGCCGCCCTGTTTTACCGCCTGCGCGGCAAACACCGCCACCCGCGCACCGCCAAAATGCTGCGCTACTACTTCACCGCCCAAGACATACACGAACGCGTCAGCTCCGCCCACGCTGACTATACCGAGCTGACCGACACCCTCAAAAACACCGACCTCATCTTCCGCATCCGCCGCCTGCTCGAAATGCAGGGGCAGGCGTGCCGCAACGTTGCCGCCGCCCTGAGAAACGGCAAAGACTACACATACAGTAAACGCCTCGGACGCGCGATGGAAGGCTGCCGCCAATCTCTCTCGCACTACACCGACGACCACCCCGAAAGCCGCAACGTCCTCCACATCCGCCGCCTGCTCGACAACCTCGGCAGCGTCGACCACCAACTGCGCCAACTCCAACACAGCGATTCCCCCGCCGAAAACGAAAACAGCAGCGACACCCGCATCGCCGCCCTCGAAAACAGCAGCCTGAAAAACGTCTGGCAGACCGTCCGCAGCCAGCTCAACTTCGAGTCGGGCGTGTTCCGTCATGCCACGCGCCTCTCCATCCTCGTTGCCGCCTCCTGCATCATCGTCGAAATCCTCCATCTCAACCTCGGCTACTGGATACTCCTGACCGCCGTTTTCGTCTGCCAACCCAACTACACCGCCACCAAAAGCCGTGTGTACCAACGCATCGCCGGCACCATCCTCGGCGTCATCGTCGGCTCCCTCGTGCCTTATTTCACCCCCTCCGTCGAAACCAAACTCTGGATCGTCATCGCCAGCACCACCCTGTTTTTCATGACCCGAAGCTACAAATACAGCTTCTCCACCTTCTTCATCACCATCCAAGCCCTCACCAGCTTCTCCCTCGCCGGGCTGGACGTCTATGCCGCCATGCCCGTCCGCATCATCGACACCATCGTCGGCTCCGTCCTCGCGTGGGCAGCCGTCACCTACCTCTGGCCGGATTGGCGTTACCTCACCCTCGAAAAAACCGCCGCCCAAACCGTCGGCGGCAACGGCGCCTACCTCAGAAAAATCCTCGACCAGCTCCAATACGGCATCGCCGACGACGTCGAATACCGCACCGTCCGCCGCCAAGCCCACGAACGCACCGCCACCCTCAGCAGCACCCTCTCCGACATGAGCAGCGAACCCAAAAAATACGGCAACAACCTGCAAAGCGGCTTCACCCTCCTCAAAACCAGCTACGCCCTGACCGGCTACATCTCCGCACTCGGCGCATACCGAAGCGAAATGGACGGCGCGTGCAGCCCCGACTTCGTCCGCAAGTTCTACCAAAGCGGCTACCGCATCGCCGACCTGCTCGAACGCCTCCCGCAAACAAGCGAACAAGATTTTCAGACGACCCTCTCCCAAATCCGAACCGACTTGGAAGTCTTACAAACAGAAGCAGGCGACGAACGCCAAAGCCACATCCTCCACCGGCAGCTCACCCTCATCGCCAACCAGCTCGACCCCTGCTACCGCAGCCTGCACGACATTGAAGCCAGCCCGCAAGCCGTGTGATATAGTGGATTAGCTTTAAACCAGTACGGCGTTGCCTCGCCTTAGCTCAAAGAGAACGATTCTCTAAGGTGCTGAAGCACCAAGTGAATCGGTTCCATACTATCTGTACTGTCTGCGGCTTCGTCGCCTTGTCCTGATTTTTGTTAATCCACTATATTAATCGGCAGGCAAACGAAAGGTCGTCTGAAAACCCGAAACAAGGTTTTGAACTGCACCCCAAAAGTTGCACACATCCCCTCCAACCACTAAGGTGCAGTTTTTTTATCAGCAAATATACATTACACTTCAAATACCAAGCCGTACTCCACTACCTGCATATACGCAGCCAACAGCGTACCGCAGACCACTACGGCATCTCCCGAACCCACCTGCGACGATGGATACGCGCCTATCAAGAAGGCGGCATCGGCGCACTTGAACATCCCCAGTCCAAAACCATGCCCCAACACCGCAAAAACCCCTTCATCGCCGACAAACCCGACCACGAAAAAACACAGGCAGAGCTTATCGAAGAGTTGTGCTATATGCGCGCAGAGGTCGCCTACCTAAAGGAGTTAAAAGCCCTCAGCCAAAAGCGGACCGAAAAGGACAAAGCCAAACCGTCCAAGCACTGAGGGCGCAACACCCGCTCAAATACCTGCTGCACATCGCAAACCTGCCCAAAAGCAGCTTTTACTACCACCACCAAGACCGACCCGACCCCGATGCAGCCGACAAAGCCCTCCTTGTCGAAACCTACCGGCGACATAAAGGACGCTACCGGCAAAGGCGCA
>NZ_CALNWV010000063.1:0-9362 GCF_940793045.1 Neisseria sp. Marseille-Q2251 | reverse complement strand
CGTTCGTCTTGGGTCAGTTGTGTGTAGCTCATGGCAATCTTTCTTGCAGGAAAGGCCGTATGCTACCTCATACTGGCCTTTTTCTGTTATGGAAAGTTGCACTTCAAATGCGAATCCGCCGACCTTTGTTTTTCAAAACGGAATCAGCCGCCGCATGCGCCGCAGCAGCCGCCTTCGCTGTGGCCTCCGCGTTTTTCTTCGTTGTTGACTACGGGCAGCTCGACTTCTTCAGACTGTTCTTTTTTGTCTTCGGGCAGGTCGTTGACTTTGATTTTGTTTTCTTCTGACATTTTAGTCTCTCTTTAAAAAAGGGTGGAAAGGTGTGCCAAGATACCATCGGGCGGCGGATAAACCAAGTCGGATTTAAGATTTTTTGCGATTCGGTTTGATGAATCGCAAATTGCGCCCGTTTGGAATAGCTGACGTGATGACGGGATGCTTATTACAGCGTCCCGTTTGGGTTTTCAGACGACCTTTGGGCATCAGTTAAGGCGATTTTTCTTACCGAACCAAACAAAACCGATCGCGCCCAATACAATCATCGGAACGCTCAACCATTGTCCCATCGACAAGCCCAAGGTGAGCAGGCCGAGATAGTCGTCGGGCTGGCGGGCGTATTCGGCGATGAAGCGGAAGAAGCCGTAGCCGCCGAGGAAGAGGGAGGCGACTTGTCCGGTCGGACGCGGTTTTTTGGAGAAAATCCATACGACGATGAAAAGGCAGATGCCTTCCAGTGCGAATTGGTAGAGTTGCGAAGGGTGGCGGGGCAGTACGTGGTATTGCTGCATCCATTCCGCCCAAAGCGGGTTGCGCACGGCGGCGTTGAGGTCTTCTGCGCGCGCTTGCGGGAAGCCCATTGCCCAAAAGGCGTTGATGTCGGTAATCCGGCCCCAGAGTTCGCCGTTGATGAAGTTGCCGATACGGCCGGAAGCCAAGCCCAGTGGAACAAGCGGCGCAACGAAATCCATGGTTTTTAAGGTGCTGATTTTGTGTTTGCGGCTGAAGAGCCACATGGCGATGACGACGCCCAAGAAGCCGCCGTGAAACGACATGCCGCCTTCCCAAACTTTAAGCATTTCGAGCGGATGTTCGAGGTAGTATGAGAGTTTGTAAAACAGAATATAACCGAGACGACCGCCGAGAATGACACCTACAACGCCCCAAGTCAGGAAGTCGTCGAGCATTTCTTGGGTAAAGGCGGTGTTGCCTTGCTTGATGCGGCGGCGTCCCAGCCATAGGAAAAGAATAAAGCCGACGATATAGCTGAGGGCATACCAGCGGATGGCGACTGGTCCGATACTGATTGCAACAGGATTAAACTGCGGATGTATCATCATGATGGTGTTCCTTATGAGAAGGGCGGTTTATGTGTTTTTAGCCCGACAAAGGTCGTCTGAAAATGCCGATTGGGATTTTCAGACGACCTTTTGTGTGATGGGGAAAAATAATTATCGCAAATCATCGACAACGTTCAAGACAGCCGACAACATGGCTTCGCCCAAGCGCAGGGAGCGTTGGCCGTTCCAGCCGAAGTCGTCGTCGGGCAGGTTGGCGTTGTCTTTAAACGGCATTTCGAGCGTATAGGCGAGGCAGCCGAAATGGTTGCCCACCCAGTTGGTCGCGAGCGTCATGTTTGCCTGACCGGGCGCGTCTTTTTCATAGCCGTATTCGTCTTGGAAGTCGGGGCTGGCGGAGAGCAGGGCGGTTTTGAACTGCGTTTCCAGTGCGGCGATGCGCGGATTATAGTTTGGCACGCCTTCCGTACCGGCGACAAAGACAAACGGCAATGCTTCGTCGCCATGAATGTCCAAGAACAAATCTACGCCGGTTTCCAACATTTTTTCGCGAACGAGGAATACTTCGGGGCTTTTTTCCAAAGTCGGATTTTCCCATTTGCGGTTGAGGTTTGCGCCTGCGGCATTGGTGCGCAGGTTGCCCAATACCGAGCCGTCGGGATTCATGTTCGGTACGATATAGAAAGTGGCGCGGTCGAGCAAGATGCGCGCAGTCGGGTCTTGCGGATCGAGCAGGCGGCCGAGCAAGCCTTCGATAAACCATTCCGCCATCGTTTCGCCCGGATGCTGGCGGGCGATAATCCAGATTTTCATGTCGCTTTCGACTTGGTTGCCGACGGTCAGCAGATTGATGTCACGACCTTGAACAGTGCTGCCCAAGTCGTCGATGCGGCAAAGCCCGCTGCCTTGCGCGTCGCCCAAGAGGTTTAAATGCTGCTCGTGGGAGTAGGGTTCGAAATAGGCGTAGTAAACGCTGTTGGAGAGCGGTGTATGATTGATGGTCAACACGCCGTTTTCGTATTCGGTTGGGACGCGGAACCAATTTTGGCGGTCGTAAGAGGCGCACGTCTGATAATCTTCCCAGCCTTCGGGATAAGCCGAATCCGCCGCGTTTTCAAAGTGCATCACGCAATTCTGATACGCCGCTCCTTGTAGGCGGAAATAAAACCATTGGGCGAAATCGGAAGCATTGTCCGGACGCAACTCCAAGCGGATATTGGCGGGGTCGGTCAGGTCTTTGACGACGACGGAGCCGGCGTCAAATTGAGTGCTGATTTTAATCATGGGAAAGTCCTCGGTATATCGGGCAAACCGGATAACCGTTGTTTGAGAAAATGTGTGGGCGATACCATATCCGTCGGCGACGGCAAACCGATATGCCCGAATCCTTCGATTCTACCATTCCGACGGGCGCGTCCTCAACCGATAAGGGGCGGGGAATGTTGTTTCAGACGACCTTTGACGTTAAGATAGGGCAGATTCACTTTAAATCAGGACAAGACGGCAAAGCTGCAAACAGTTGCGAAGCTGATTTTTACTGATTCAAAGGTAATCCGCTATAATGATTAAATTGTTAATAATGAGACACGATTATGAGCGAATCCCACCCCATTTCCGCAGCCGACAAAGCGCGCATTTTAGCCGAAGCCCTGCCGTATATCCGCCGTTTTTCCGGCTCCGTTATCGTCATCAAATACGGCGGCAACGCCATGACCGAGCCTGCTTTGAAAGAAGGCTTTGCCCGCGATGTCGTTTTGCTCAAACTGGTGGGTATCCATCCTGTCATCGTCCACGGCGGCGGACCGCAAATCAATGAAATGTTGGAAAAAATTGGTAAAAAAGGCGAATTCGTGCAAGGCATGCGCGTGACCGACGGCGAAACAATGGACATCGTAGAAATGGTGTTGGGCGGTCATGTCAACAAAGAAATCGTCTCGCTGATCAATTTACAGGGCGGACGCGCGGTCGGAGTCACCGGACGCGACAACCATTTCATCAAAGCGAAAAAACTGCTGGTTGATACGCCCGAGCAGGCAGGTGTGGACATCGGACAAGTCGGCACGGTCGAAAGCATAGACGTACGCTTGATTGAAGGCTTGATCGAACGCGGCTGCATTCCCGTCGTCGCACCCATCGGCGTCGGCGAGAAAGGCGAAGCCTTCAACATCAACGCCGACTTGGTCGCAGGCAAACTGGCGGAAGAGTTAAACGCGGAAAAACTGCTGTTGATGACCAACATCTCCGGCGTGATGGACAAAGAAGGCAACCTGCTGACCAACCTCACGCCAAGCCGTATCGGCGAATTAATCGCAGACGGCACACTCTACGGCGGTATGTTGCCCAAAATCAGCTCCGCCGTCGAAGCGGCAAGCAACGGCGTCAAAGCGACACACATCATCGACGGACGCCTGCCCAACGCGCTTTTGTTGGAAATTTTCACCGATGCAGGCATAGGCTCGATGATTTTGGGCGAAAGGTCATAACGGCCCGCAGATGAGTCAAGGCTTGCCGAACAGCAGTCCTTGTATAGTGGATTAACTTTAAACCAGTACTGTGTTGCCTCGCCTTAGCTCAAAGAGAACGATTCTCTAAGGTGCTGAAGCACCAAGTGAATCGGTTCCGTACTATCTGTACTGTCTGCGGCTTCGTCGCCTTGTCCTGATTTAAATTTAATCCACTATAAATGCCCGAATACTAAATACACAAAAGGTCGTCTGAAAACCTGTTTCAACGTTCATTACGAATGCTGAAACGGATTTTCAGACGACCTTTTTATGGCAGGATATCCTACAAACTCAACATCTTAGTTTTGATGCAGCTTGCCGACATATTCGACTTCCTCGCGGCTGCCCATGACGACGGCTACGCGTTGGTGCAGACCCGTGGGGACGATGTCGAGCATGTTTTCCAAAGCATTGCTTGCCGCTGCGCCTGCCTGTTCCAAAATCAGGCTCATCGGGTTGGCTTCGTACATCAGGCGCAGCTTGCCGGGTTTGGATGGATCGCGTTTGTCTTGAGGATACATAAATACGCCGCCGCGCATCAGGATACGGTGGATTTCAGCGACCATGCTCGCTACCCAGCGCATATTGTAATTTTTACCGCGAACGCCCGTATCGCCTGCCAGCAGTTCGTTAATATATTGCTGCATGGGGGCTTGCCAGTGGCGAGAGTTGGACATATTGATGGCAAATTCTTTGGTCGATGCCGGAACTTCTGGATTTTCTTTGGTCAGGACGAATTCGTTGTTTTCGTTGAGCGTGAACACGAAAACGCCGTGTTTCAAAGTGAACACCAATTGTGTTTGTGGACCGTACAAAACATAACCTGCCGCCACTTGGTCACGACCTTTTTGCAGGAAGGATTCGGTATTCAGACGACCTTCGGGTTTGGTGAGTACGGAAAAAATCGTGCCGACGGAAATATTGACGTCGATATTAGACGAGCCGTCCAGAGGGTCGAACAAGACGAGATAGCCGCCGTTTTCGTTGGCTGCAACAAAAGTATCCTCTTCCTCGCTTGCCAAACCGGCAACATGGGCATTGTTTTTCAAGACGTCAATCAGGATATCGTTGGCAATCACATCCAGCTTTTTCTGATCTTCGCCCTGAACATTGCCCGTACCCGCCATGCCCAACACGCCGGCGAGTGCGCCCAAGCGGACTTTGCCGCTGATGTCGGAGCAGGCGGCGACGATGGACTCGAGGACGCTGCCCAATTCGGCAGGAATGTTGTTTTGCTGTAAATGCTGCGGTAGGAATTGCGCTAATGTTTTCATATTGGACTCGGTTTCTGGCTATAAAAAAGAAAAGGTCGTCTGAAAATGGTTTTTAGACGAGGTCGGTATTTATTTTTTGCTTGAAGGGGCGGAGGCGGTGCCGCCTATCATTTCTTTGGCGCATTCGACCGCGCTTTGCTTGATTTTGGTTTTCAGCTCGCCGCCGACTTCGCCGCCGATCAGTTTCGACATATCGTCGATGGATATCTGGTCTGCGGTTTTTTCCGAAGCGCACGAACAGATTTGCTGTACGGTATCAGACGGTATCGCGCTGCTTTTCGGCGCTTTTTCCACGCAGATGGCGGTCGCGCTGCTGATGAAGTGGCCGCGCAATTCTTCGCCGAAGGTTTCTTGTACCGTATCTTGAACCGAACGTTCGCAGGAGCATAGAAAAAGCGTGCAAAGGGAAACCAAAAGCAATGAAGCAGGATGTCTGATCGTCATAATTTGAAAACGTAAAAACAATGTAGTGAATTGTAGTTTAAATCGGAAGCCCATGCCACAGGATTTCCTACCGGTGTCTTGGTTCGACGGGATAATATCGATTATTTTATGCAGCTGTTTAAGACGAATCGCGCGCCGTTGTCTTGAGCCAGTATGTCGGTCAACGCGGGAAGGTTATTTTTCAGCAGTTCCGGCAACAGGTAGGGCGGGTTGATGATAAACATGCCGCTGCCGTGCATCCCGAATCCGTCCGGACGCGGGGTGTGGACGTGTAACTCGGCGTGCAGGTAGCTGTCGGGCATCAGCTTTTGCAGCTGATCGGGCAGTTTGCGGCTTTCTTCGCGGCTCAAGCAGGGATACCAAACCATATAACAACCCTGTTCAAAGCGTTTGAGCGCGTCTTTTAAAGTTTGGACAACGCGCTGGTAGTCTTGTTTTTCTTCATACGGTGGATCAATCAAGACGACGGCGCGGCGCGGCGGCGGAGGCAGCAGCGAAATCAAACCGCGAAACCCGTCTGTCTGCACAATCTGCCCGCGTCTGCCCAAACGGGCTTCTTCCATATTGTTCTTTAAATGTTGGAAATCGGCAGGATGCAGCTCAAACAAACGCAGTTTGTCGCTGTCGCGCGTCAGGGCTTGGGCAAGCCACGGCGAACCGCAATAGAGCTGTTCTTGCGGGAGTATGGATTTTAGACGGGCGATAAAGGCGGACAGCTCGGGTGGCAGATTTTCCGCCTCTTGGAGCAACCGGATGCCTTGTTTGTATTCGCCGACTTTTTGCGCTTCGCTGCCACTCAAATCATATAAGCCTGCGCCGCTGTGGGTATCGATATACCAATAGGGCTTGTCTTTCTGATTGAAGTAATCAAGCGTCAGGAAAAGGATGAAATGCTTGAGCATATCGGCATGGTTGCCGGCATGGAAGGCGTGGCGGTAGCTGAGCATAAGAGGTCGTCTGAAAAGGGAAAAATGGATTATATAGGCAAATAAACGGTGTATCCAAACAGGCTTTCTCGGGCATCACAATGGCTGAACGATAAATCAAAAGTTTATAACGCTTTTGACTTTGCCGTTTTCAGACGACCTTTCGGGTTCAAATGCCTTCAGGCGGCCGGCTGGTATCTTCATCTGCCGTTTCGTTTTCGTTTTTCCTATATTGCCCTGGCGAAATCCCGTATTGTTTTTTAAACGCTTTGCCGAAGTGGGTTTCGGATTGGAAACCGACGTTCAAGGCGACGGATAAGACCGAATCGGCAGTTTGCCGCAGTAATACGGCGGCTTGGCGCAGGCGGATGAGGTTGACGAAGGCGTGGGGGCTGATGCCGGTTTGCTGTTTGAACAGGCGCATGAGTTGGGCACGGGAGAGGTTGGCAAGCTCGGTCATTTTTTCGATGTTCCATTCGTCTTCGGGGCGGCTGACGACAGTTTGGATGAGCTGGCGCAGGCGTTTATCGCGCAGGCCGTTGAGTATGCCGCACAAAGGCGCTTCTCCGCCTTGTTCGAGATGGGCGCGGACGATGAGGACAAGGAGGACGGAGGAGAGGGCATTGACGATGGCGCGCGAGCCGGAAAGCGTGTGCGCGCTTTCATATTGCAACATGGAGATAAGGCATTGTAGCGAGGGATGGTCCATCTTGATGAGGACGGTTTCGGGCAGGTCGTGCATGATGTCGGCGTGTTCGTCGTATTCGAAGCGGGCGCAGAACAAATCGAGGCTTTTTTCACCGCCGCTACGGGACGAAGCGACCGTGAATGCGCCGCTGTTGTCGATATGCGGTGTATCGCCGCAGTTGTTGCAGTCTGCTTCGCTGCTGATGATGTGTTCCGCGCTGCGCGGGAAAAAGATAAGGTCGCCGGTTTGCAAAAGACGCGCTTCGGGTTCGCCTTCGATTTTGATATAGCTTTCTCCGGCGACGACAAGGTGCGCGATGCCGTGCGCGCGCCTGCGTCCGTGCGGTGCGTACCATTTGTCGCGGAACAGGCATTGTATGTCCACGCTGCCGGTAATTTGCGCCAGTTCGATGAGTTTGTCCAAAGTGTCCATAAGTGTTTTTTGCAAGTGAATGAGATGATTTGACGATTATAATAGTCAAATTATTGCAATAATGCCATTCATCGGATGTAAAGATGGCGGATTAAATTGAAATCCGCCATGAAAGAGCAGCATCCTGCATATCAAATACATTGGAAAGGAAATCAAAAAATGTTTCTAAATTGGCCCGAACACACCGCACACGTTAAAAAATCATTCGGCGAGCTGGGTAAAAACCACCCGAAAATGCTGCAAGCCTACGGCGCACTGGAACAAGCCGCCGCAGCCGAAGCATTGGATGCAAAAACCCGCGAGCTGATTGCCCTCGCCGTCGCTATCACCACCCGTTGCGAAAGCTGCATCAGCGTACATGCTGCCGCGGCCGCCAAAGCGGGCGCGACTGAAAGCGAAATCGCCGGCGCACTGGCGACCGCTATTTCCTTGAACGCAGGCGCAGCCTACACTTACGCCCTGCGTGCTTTGGAAGCGGTTGACGCACAGCGTTGATTTTGTCTCAAAGGGTCGTCTGAAAACAACTCCCGTTTCAGACGACCCTTCTGCTGACGGAGCATTGCTTTTTGCCGCCGAACCGTTTAGATTGACATCTTTGTTCAACCGTTTGGAGAAACGACCATGAAAAAATTGCTGACTGCCGCGCTGACTGCCGCCGCACTCGTCCTACCTGCCGCCGTATCCTATGCCGCGCCCGCTGCCAAAGCCGCCAGCACGCAACCTGCCAAAGCAAAAGGCGTATGGATTGACGTACGTTCCGAAGAAGAATTCAAATCCGGCCACTTGCAAGGCGCGGTCAACATCCCGCACGACCAAATCGTCGAACGCATCAAAAGCGTCAGCCCCGACAAAAACGCACCCGTCAACCTCTACTGCCGCAGCGGCCGCCGTGCCGAAGCCGCGCTTACCGAGTTGAAAAAAGCAGGCTACACCAACGTAACCAACCACGGCGGTTACGAAGACTTGGTAAAAAAAGGTTTGAAATAACCAGCAACAAGGTCGTCTGAAACATTTCAGACGACCTTTTATCTAAGGAAAAACATGAAACCGATACGCACCTTCGCCGCAGCCGCCATCCTCGCCGCCCTGACCGCCTGCGCTTCACACGGCGGCGATGCCGCCCGACAACCCGATTCCCGACAAAGTTCCACCATGAATCAAACCCATACCGCCGTCAGCAAATACAGTTTTGACGATACCGTCCGTCGTTTGGAAACCGCCGTCAAAGAAAAAGGCATGACCGTGTTCGCCGTCATCGACCACCAAGCTGCCGCCCGCCAAAGTGGTTTGGACATGCAGCCCGCCAAAGTCATCGTCTTCGGTACGCCCAAAGCCGGCACACCGCTGATGCAAAAAGACCCCGCCTTCGCCCTGCAACTGCCGTTGCGCGTCCTCGTCACTGAAACCGACGGCGCAGTTCAAGTCGTATTCAACGATACACGCGCGCTGGTGTCGGGCAGCAAAATCGAGTTTACCGAAGTCGAAAACACGCTCGCCAACGCGGAAAAACTCATCCGTAAAACGGTAACAGAATAAGGTTCGCCCAAATCCGAAGGTCGTCTGAAAACCTAAGCAAACCCTGCTAAATTCGTTTTCAGACGACCTTTTGACAAAATAATGTGCCGAGGTCGTCTGAAAACTTGTTCGACGACATCGACACATTATAGTGGATTATAGTTAATTAAAAACAAAATAGTACAATACTCAACTTTTAAGGTCTAACCATGGCATACTCTGCGGACTTAAGAAACAAAGCTTTAAACTATTACGAACAATGCAAAAACATCAGCCAAACCGCA
>NZ_CALNWV010000062.1:0-9650 GCF_940793045.1 Neisseria sp. Marseille-Q2251 | reverse complement strand
TGGTATCGTTCGTCTTGGGTCAGTTGTGTGTAGCTCATGGCAATCTTTCTTGCAGGAAAGGCCGTATGCTACCGCATATTGGCCTTTTTCTGTTATGGAAAGTTGCACTTCAAATCCGAATCCGCCGACCTTTTGTCTTAGGATGATTTATAGTGGATTAAATTTAAATCAGGATAAGGCGACGAAGCCGCAGACAGTACAGATAGTACGACAAGGCAAGGCAACGCCTTACTGGTTTAAAGTTAATCCACTATAGAACAAACTATTTACTTGTTTATCTTTAATCAAGTCATTTTATTTTCATTGCTACTGCAAAATAAAAATCGGTCTGGAAGCCTATTTGGTTTACAGACCGCTTTTATTATTTATGCCTTATCGGGTAGGCGGTTTGGCGTATCCGTCATCGGCGGGAAAGGCTTGTGGTTCATTTCTGCTGCGGTTTGGGTCGTACAGTTCGAAAATTGCAGTGCCGATTACACCCGTATTGCGGATGGAGCCATTATCCGAGTTGGCGGCATAAGAGTCGCGGGGGCTGCTGAAGACAAACGACGCCACCGCGCTGCTGCTTTTGCGGAAACCTTCGATTTCTAAAGAATCATGAGGGTACAAGACATAACCGTCGGCGTATTTACTGGCCGATTTGCCTGAAATCACATCCAAACCATCAACGCTGGCTACGATTTCCAAGGTTTTGTTGCTGTTGTTTTGATAGACCAAACGGTATGACTGTCCGTCTGTACCGCGCAGATAGTAGTTGCCTTTGTCACGGAATATCGGCAGCAGACTGCCATCGTCACCGCGTACAGACAATTCCACTTTGCCTGAAGCTAAAGCAATCGAATTGACGCTGCGGCCGCGATAATCTTTGGAAGAGTAGTTTAATACGCTTTGCGCCAAAGGTTCCTGGCTGACACGGCGCAAATTTACGGAATGAACGGAAGATTCCACTTCATCGCCCCAGCTTGTTCCTAATTTCTCTGCCGCTTGCGCACTTTGGCTTGGTACGGCTGAATTGGTGGCAGCAGGCGCTTCAACTGCTTGATGTGATTGTGAACAGGCTGCTAAAACGGCAGCCAACAACACCGGCAGCCATAATTTAAATTTCATTTGAGGCATAATCGCTCCTACGATAAGGTGGATGATGGATAAACAACCTGAAATTATAGTGGATTAACTTTAAACCAGTACGGCGTTGCCTCGCCTTGTCGTACTATCTGTACTGTCTGCGGCTTCGTCGCCTTGTCCTGATTTAAATTTAATCCACTATACATAATAAAACTTACCGTATTATTATTTTTTCTAAATAACAAGGACAATACAGCAAAAGAGTTACCCATAATCTATACACTTACTCTAAATGGGTAAGAAACAGTATTACATCATACTTTGTAGGTTTATACGTCTAAAGCGCTTATCAAAGAACTTTTCTCATTGGAGCCTTGTCAATAAACAGGATAAATAGGGGTAAAACTGTCGGCTAGGTCGTCTGAAAGTCATCTTCAAGACTTTATTTATGATTCTAAAGAATTTTAAATTGCGTATTGTCGGCTTCAATGATGGAGATTTGTTGAGAGATACCGTATTGTTATGGATGGCAATTTTGACGGCACACTAGAAGATGCTTCTATCGAAGGATAAAATGACGATGAAAATTAAGGTAGCTATGCTGGGTATTACCGGCTTGATATTGTCCGGCTGTTTTTTCGCTAATGATGAAATCAAGTTGGATGATATTGGGAATTTCAAAATTACTGTCCATGAAGCTAAGGATTATAGGCAGGTTCATTTGACAGGTTTAGTAGGCAATAGCGCAATGGGCATTTCAGATATAAAGACAACTTCCCACAATGATGAGCTGAATATTACTTTATTTCAAAAATTGGCAGGTTCAAAATATTCAGGAAAGCTAGATAAAGAAATTGCTCTTGAACACAATATTAAAAGGATTACTTATGGTTCTAAACACGAGATTATCTGGCAGGAGTAAATCGGTTTTATCGGTATCTCTATTGCTTTTCGATAATACTGTTTAGCGGTTTAAACACAAAGAAAAAGGTCGTCTAAAATTAAAGTTTCAGACGACCTTTGTGCTTGGAGGGTATCGACAATAAAAGCGCGGTCAAATTTTAAAGCATTTTTGTAAATGGCTTTCAAAGTCTGACGGATTGCTTTCATCCAATACGGATACCCAATCTATCCTCAAACCTCGGCGGTTTGTATCAAGCAATATTGTTGGATTGTTTATGTAACTCAGAAGGGTTGTTTCTATATAAGGAAAGAATGAAAAAATAAAACTCTAATTATTTCAACTTGTTGCAATCAAATATTGATGACTTTCTTAAAAATACGTAAAAATAACCCCGATAACAGAGTAATTATATCATTATATTTTACAATATTAACGTAAAATTTTTACACATTGCTTTCAAGAGCCAACCATTTATGTTCTCTGTTTTACTTTTTGAAAATAAAACAGAGGACTTCTATATTTTGGTGTAAATAATTCTCTTGAATAAATTTCTGTTCTATAGCTATGCTCTATTTTTGAGTTTCAAATGTAGTATGGAGCTATCAAAATTGACAACTCCATAAATAATATTCTTATTTTTTGTTTAATCTAACAAGAAAATGCTTAAATTGTTCTTCGTTGTTATCCAACTTTCCGAAAAATAACTCATCAATTTGCTCAATTAACGGAACAGCTGTTTGTAATATTTCTTCTCCTTTTGAGACCTTTGCAAAATTCCCCAAAATCCCCTAAATGTCTTGGTGGGAATTTAGGGGATTTTGGGGAATTTTGCAAAGGTCTCATTTTAAGATAAACAGGTCGGTGTTTGTCGGGCATCAATGCCCGACCTGCAACTGTTTTCAGACGACATCAACACCTATTCAAACGCCAAATCCCCCACCAGTTCCGCCAGCGTGTTCAGCCGCTGTTCCGATTTTTCTACAAACGGGTTTGCCGTATCCCACGCATAGCCCGCGAGAATGGCGGAAATCATGCGGCTGATTTCGGGCGCGCGGTTGGGTGCGTACACCACGTTTTGGAAACGGTTGTCGTACCAGCCGTCCACATAGGTGCGAAAAGCGTTTACGCCCACCATCAGCGGCTCGGCGAACTCGCGCTGCCAGTCTGCCGCTTCGCCTTTGAGCTGGCGGGCAAGCAGGTCAGCGGCGAGTTTGGCGGAATGCAGCGCGATGGTTACGCCCGATGAGAACACGGGGTCAATAAACTCGGCGGCGTTGCCTAACAGCGCGAAATGTTTGCCGTGCAGGGCTTTAACATTGGCGGAATAGCCTTGGATGCTGCGGTAGGGGAAGCCGTTTTCCCATTCGGAATGTTTAAAAAATTCAACCAGATTGGGGCATTCTGCCACTATTTGTTTCAACACGGCTTCGGAATCGCCCGCCAGTTTGTCGGGTGTGCCGACCACGCCGAGCGAGCAGGTGTTGTCGCCGAAAGGGATTGTCCAAAACCATACGTCGCGGTGCTGCGGGTGGGTGGTAATAAGGATTTTGTTGCGGTCAAAATCGGCTTCGGCGGCGATGTTGTCGGTGATGCGCGTGAAATGCGCCATGCGAACGCTGCGCCGTTTTTAAACTGAAAGCCTTTCTCGGCGCGCACGGCATCGGCCAAACCGGCTTCTTCCAGCATTTCCATGCAGTGCGGCAGCAGGCTCTCGCCAATCACAAAGCGCGGAAAATGCTGTTTTTCCAGCGCGCATACTTTGAAGCCCTGTTTGTTAAGCAGGGCGGAGGCAACCGAGCCTGACGGGCCTGCGCCGATGACGGCAACGTCAAATTGGTTGTGGGACTTTCGCAGATAAATGGTTTGGCATAAAAGCGTAATTATAGAATTTTACAAGGCAGCCTGAAAATGGGGGAATGGAGTTTGAGGCTGCTTTTTGTTGAGTGGGTTGGGCAATTAATGCACGGATAATGCCCGATTTGCTTTACTTCAATAAAAAAAGCAGTCTGAAAGGCCGTCTGAAAACTTTTCAGACGACCTTTTACCTTACTTCGTAGCAATGTTCACTTCCGCCGACATCCCCGGCGCGAGGCGTTCCAAATCCTGTTGCCCTGCGTCAAATACGATTTTTACGGCGATGCGTTGGGCGATTTTGACGAAGTTGCCCGTGCCGCTGTCGGCTTTAATCAGGCTGAATTCGGAAGCGGTGGCGGGCGAGATTTCGGCGACTTTGCCGCTGAACGCCTTGCCGCCGAGTGCGTCGATACTCACGCTGGCACTCTGCCCGATTTTCACGTTGGCCATATCGGTTTCTTTGATGTTGGCGATGATCCAGCGTTCGGGCGGCACGACGGACATCAGCTGCGTGCCCGCGCTCACAAGCTGCCCTTGTTTTACGCTGACTTCGCCGAGTTTGCCGCTGGCGGGCGCGTAAATCACAGTATGCCCCAAATCCTGTTTTGCCAAGTCCAGCAGGGCTTGTGCGTTGGCGATGCCCGCCTGTGCGCCCTCGCGCCCTACGCCCGTGTTGATGATGTTCTGCTGCGCCACGGCGTATTGCTCCTGCGCCTGTTTCAGGCCCGCTTCGGCTTGTTTAACGGCGGTTTGCGCGGCATCGCGGCTGCTTTGCGACACGGCATCGGCACTCACCGCCTGTATGCGCTGCCATTCGCGGCGGGCGCGGTCAAGCTGGGCGCGGGCGTTGTCAATCGCGGCTTGGTTGGCTTTGGAGACGGCGAGGGCGGAGGCTTTGTCCTGCGCGGTTTTGTTCAACGCCGCCTGCTGCCCCGCCAGCCCAGCTTCGGCTTGGGCGACTTTGGCGCGGTAGGGCGCGGGGTCGATTTCCACCAGCGGCTGCCCTGCTTTTACGTTGTCAAAATCGCGCACCAGCACTTTCTGCACATAGCCGCCCACGCGCGGGCTGACGGCGGTTACGCTGCCGCGCACATAGGCGTTGTTGGTGTAAACCTCGCCCATGCCGAAGGGCGGCAGGCGGAAGGCATACAGGGCAAGCACCACGCCGATTGCGCTGGCGGCGAGTATGCCGATGCTGCCGAAACGGTGTTTTTCAGGCTGCCATTGGGCGGGCTCTTGCGGCTCGGACGGGGTTTCAGACGACGTTTCAGGCTGCATCTCGGGCTGCGGCACGGCGGTTTTTGGGGATTCGGTGTCGGGTTGTTCGGGGGTGTCGGGTTGGGACATTTTTTGCTTTCCGTTGATTTGGGGGTTGATTCGGTTAATGGGTTGGTGCGGTGGTTTTCAGGCTGCCTTTAATGCCGTCTGAAACACTATTTCCCCAACGCCGCAAACACTTTCGCCTTCTCCGCCGCCAGAATATCAATCTTGTAATAACGGCGGTACAGCCACAGGGCGACGGCGACGAGGGTCGATACCGCCGCCATCGCCGCCAGCAGCGCGAACAGGTCGCTGTATGCCGCCACCGACGCTTCTTTGCCCGCCTGCGCGGTGATTTGCGAGACGGCGCGGCCTTGCAGCAGCACCGGGTCGGAGAGGGTGGCGGAGAGGGCGGCGGCGTTGCGCTGGATGTCGGCGGCGAGCGCGGGGTTGGAGAGGGTCAGGTTTTGCGCGATGGCGGCGAGGTGGTCGCGGGTGCGGTAAGTTAAAAACGCGCTGAATGCCGCCGCACCCGCCAGCCCGCCGAGGGTTTGCGACAGGCCGAACACGGCGGAGAAGCTCATCATGTGGTCGGGGCTTTTCGCCAGCGCGCGCAGTGCGCCTTCAAGCATCATCGGCCCCATAAACAGCAGCGAGGCAAAGGCAACGATAAACTGGCTGAAATAAAGTTGCGCGGGGCGGGTCTGCATGCCCACGCCGATTTCCAGCCACGCACCGAGGGCGAAACAGGCGAGCGCAACCATCACGGGGCGGCGGATGTCGTTGATATCCAGCAAAATCAGGCTGCCGACCACACCCGCCAGCATTCCGCCCGCAACAATCAGGTAAAACGTGCTCATCTGCGCGCTGCCCACGCCCACCGCGCCCATCAGCCCCGCCGCGCCGACGGTCTGCTCCGAGGTCAAGAGCCGCGCCATCACGCCCATCACGGCGAAGATGAGGATTTGCGGCACGGTCATCCAGTGCCAGTCCAGCATCGGCTTGTGCCGCGTCGATTCGATGTACAACGCCAGCCCCGTCAGCCCCACACCGCCCGCGAGCAGCCAGCCGAGCCACTGCGTCGTCCACCACACCGTGCGCCCCTGCACGAGAAAGGCGCACAACAGCGCGATGCCGGAGGCGAACAGGGTAAAGCTGAGCGCGTCGGTCAGCGTGAACGATTTGCGCACGGTGATGCCGGGCGGCAGCGGCAGGGCGAACAGGCAGGCGGTGCAGGCGAGCGCGAGGGTAGCCTGAAAGGCGAACACGCCGTTGAGGTCGCCGTCGCCATACAGCAGCGGCACGAGGCTCTGCGCCAGCGGCGTGCCGACCTGCATCAGACCCAGCCCGAACACCAGCCCGACCAGCTTTTTCGTGCCGGTAAAGCCCTGCATCATGTAGTAAATCGACAGCACCAGCAGGCCGCTGGCGGCGATTGCGGCGGCAACACACGCGATGAGTTCCACTTCGTAATGGTGATAAACCAGTTGCAGTAGGCTGGCGGCAAGCTGGGCGAACAGGGTGATGCGGACGAAGCGTTGCAGGCCATACGCCTTGCGGACTTTGAAAAAGAGGACGCTCATGCAGGCGTAAGCCATGAAATACGCCGCCTGAATCCAGCCGCCCTGCTGCAAATCGAGCGACAAATCGCCGCGCAGCTGCGGCAGCGAGGCGGTGAGCAGCCCGTTTTGGAAGCCCGACGACAGCGCGAGTAATAAACCGATGGCAAGATACGCGAGCCGCCGCTTTTTCGGATGCTCGGGCGAGGCGGGCGAACCCGGCATAAAGGGCATTTCATGCGGCTTGAAGGTGTAGCCGCCGGATTGCAGGGGCATGGGGTTTCCTTTGGTGGGGTGGACGGGACAAAGTTTTAGATTTTTAGGCTACCTCAGCTGTAGAAAATAACCGCATTGTTTACACCACAGGTTGAGAAAAGTAAGCCTGCAAGACCTCAAACGGCGTATCGCCGCCCAGACTACCGTGCGGCTTCACGGTGTTATAAAAGTTCGCAAATCGGCACAGCTCCTTTTGCCGGTGTTCCCGACTGTCAAAACTCTGCTTTTCGTGCCACATTTCCATAATCGTCCGAATAACCCTCTCGGCTTTGCCGTTGGTCTGCGGACGGGCTGGACGGGTAAACTTTTGATTGATGCCGTTTTCATAACAGGCAGTACCGAAAGCATGACTTGCCCCGCCTTTATATTCGCTGCCGTTGTCCGAATACACGCACTCGATCAAATAGGGGCAGGGTTCGATGACTTGTTCCGTTAGGAACTTGGCCGCACTGTCTGCGGTTTTGTCCGGCAGGATGGCGGCATACAGTTCTCTTGAGAAATCATCAATGGCGACAAACAGGTAATCTCGTTTGTCGGTGGCTTTCTGACCTTTGAGCAGCGGCAGCCGTTTGGTATCGAGATGTACCAGCTCTCCGGGGTAGGATTTATTGTAGCGTTTGGCCTGCCTTTTGAGTTTTTTCTGAATGCTGCGTTCTACCTTGGCTAGGCGTTTCATTCCGTACTTTGCCTGTTTGAAACGGTTGTTGGTGCTGGTTTGGGGTTTGAGCAGCCTACCCCTTGCGGCTTTAAGTGCGCGATAGATGGTGACACGGCTGACTTGGTAACGCCGTGCCAATGAGCTTACGCTTTCCTTCTCCTGTGTGTATGCTGTCCAAATGGCTTGGCGGTGGTGCGGGGTGAGGCGGGTATTTTTGTGCATGTTCATGTCAGTATTCTCCTGAAATACTGTAAACAACGCTAGGGATTTCTACACCTTATTTGTCCGCCGCAAAACCTCCGCCAAAGGCGGTATTTAACGCCAGCCACGCGGTAAATAGCTTCGCCTGTGCCTGCGCCAGTTGCGCTTCGTTTTGCAGGGTTTCGTCCTGCGCGGCGAGCCAGTCAAGCTTGTTGTCCAGCCCCGCGCGGTAGCGGCTTTGCGCGGCGGCGGCGTTTTTGCGGGCCAGCGCGGTCATCTCGGTTTGGTCGCGCACGGCTGCGGCAGCGGTTTCGTATTGCGTCAGCGCGTCGGCCGCCTCGCGCAGGGCGGTGTAAACGTTTTTGTTGTAACGCGCCGCCTGCTCGTCAAACTCGGCTTCCTTGCGCGACAGGTTCGCCCGCAACGTGCCGGAAGTAAAAATCGGTAGGCTCACGCTCGGCAGCAGTCCGGCGAGAAACGACGACGAATGCGGCAGGTTGCCGATTTCCACATTGGACAAGCCGGCCAGCGCCTTGATGGTAATGTTCGGATAAAACTCGGTTTTCGCGCTGGCAACCAGATGGCGGCGGGCGGTCAGTGCCTCGCGCTGCGCCGCCAAATCGGGGCGTTTGCCGAGCAAATCGGCGGTGAGCTGCGACACGGGCGGTGCGGGGGTGGTGGTGGCGGGATTGGGCGTGAAAGTGTCCAACGCCTGCGCCGGTTGTCCTGTCAGCGCGGCAAGCGCGTGGCGCAC
Source organism: Neisseria sp. Marseille-Q2251 (assembly GCF_940793045.1). Classification (NCBI taxonomy): domain Bacteria; kingdom Pseudomonadati; phylum Pseudomonadota; class Betaproteobacteria; order Neisseriales; family Neisseriaceae; genus Neisseria; species Neisseria sp. Marseille-Q2251. The sequence continues at coordinate 1,119 of NZ_CALNWV010000062.1, read as the reverse complement.
TTGGGCAATATTGCCGTCCAAATCTGACAAGGCAGCCTGAAAACGGCTGTTGCCCTGTTGCACGGCATAGAGTTTGCTCGGTGCAAGTTGTCCTGCGCGAATCAGCTCGCGCACCACCTGCTCGCGTTCGCGATTCAACTGCGCCCGCTGCGCCACGCGCTGCCGCGTTTCCAGCAGCAACTGCCATTGGCGGTAATACGTCGCCACGCCCTGCGCCAGCAGCAGCCGCGTCTGCGCGATTTCGTATTCCACGGCGCGTTGCTGCCCCAGCGCAGCTTCCAGCTGGTGCTTGTATTTGCCGAACACATCGGGCGACCATTGCCCTTGCAGTTGCAGCGATTCATAAGTGATATTGGTGCCGTGGTCGCCCAGCAGCCGCTTTTCCAAATCGCTGATGAGTTCGGGCTTCTCGCGCTCGTTTACGCCGTCGCGGTGCAGCAGTGCGCCGCTCAGCCCCAATCCAATCTTCACGCCGCGCTGCGAATCCGCCAAATCCGCCCCCGCCTGCGCCTGCCGCAAGCGCGCCTGTGCCGCCGCCAAATCGGGCGAACGCGCGAGGGCGGTGTCAATCAGGCTGTCGAGCTTGGCATCGTTGAGCGCACGCCACCATTGCGGCGCAATCGGCGGCTGCGAGCTGGCGGGCAGACCGAGCGTTTCGGCGGTTTCCACGGCGGCGGGGGTGTGCTTGGGATGAGTGGCGCAGCCCGAAAACAGTGCGGCACAGAGGAAAAATAAAGGGAAGCGTTTGAACATTTTGAAATATATATAAACAGGAATCGGGATGATTATAACGAAAAACGTATCGGGCGGGGGTTGGAAAACTTCAACGCAAAAGGCAGAGACCTTTGCAAAATTCCTTTTCCCCCAACAGCCGAAACCCAAACACAGGTTTTCGTCTATTTCCGCTCCTAATTACTCCTGATTTTACCCAAATACCCCCTTAATCCTCCCCGGATACCCGATAATCAGGCATCCGGGCCGCCTTTTAGGCGGCAACAGGCACACTTAGCCTGTTAGCCGCTTTCAACAGGTTCAAACACATCGCCTTCAGATGGCTTTGCGCACTCACTTTGAGCAGACCAAAATAGGCTGCCCGGGCGTAGCGGAATTTACGGTGCA
>NZ_CALNWV010000061.1:0-10139 GCF_940793045.1 Neisseria sp. Marseille-Q2251 | reverse complement strand
TCAAAATCCCAAGGTATTGAAGATCAACGAAAGCTTTGTCACGGTATCGTGTGAAACGACCGAAAGCACCTGCGAAGACAAGACGCAGCATTTCGCCAATACGGACAAATCATGCAAGATATTTGAGTCTTGAGGCATCGATAGCAAAAGGTCGTCTGAAACCTAAATCTCAGAGCTTTCAGACGACCTCGTTTTTATCTGCAACCTGCCTCCTCTCCCGTCCGGCGGGAGAGGGCTGGGGAGAGGGGGGTGCTATGGGTTGTACAAATTTGATTTGACCTAAAATCACAAAGCCACCCCCATCCTAACCTTCCCCCGCCCGACGGGGGAAGGGACAGATTGCTGTTGCTGCAATGAGTAGCGTGGGCTTTGCCCGCGAAACGAATGCCGAAATGGATACCCATTCGGCTGTTGTCTGATTTGAATTTTCAGGTGGTAGATTTCGTGGGCAAAGCCCACGCTACTTGGGTTATCCCAAGCCTGTATTGATTGAATAAACGAGGTCGTCTGAAAAAATCGGGAACGAGTTTATCCAAAACTCGAATCTCGGAGTTTTCAGACGACCTCGTTTTTATCTGCAACCTGCCTCCTCTCCCGTCCGGCGGGAGAGGGCCGGGGAGAGGGTGGCTCTACGGGTTGTCCGAATTTGATTTGACCTAAAATCGCAAAGCCACCCCCATCCTAACCTTCCCCCGCCGGACGGGGGAAGGGACAGGTTGCTGTTGCTGCAACGGGTAGCGTGGGCTTTGCCCGCGAGATAAATGCCGAAATGGATGCCCATTCGGCTGTTGTCTGATTTGAATTGTCAGATGGTAGATTTCGTGGGCAAAGCCCACGCTACTTGGGTTATCTCAAGTCTGTTTTGATTGAATAAAAGGTCGTCTGAAAAAATCGGGAACGAGTTTCTCCAAAACTCAAACCTCAGAGTTTTCAGACGATCTCGTTTTTATCTGTAACCTGCCCCCTCTCCCGTTCGGCGGGAGAGGGCTGAGGAGAGGGTGGCTCTACGGGTTGTACAAATTTGATTTGACCTAAAGTCGCAAAGCCACCCCCATCCTAACCTTCCCCCGCCGGACGGGGGAAGGGACAGATTGCTGTTGCTGCAACGAATTGCGCAGGGCGGTTTACTGCTTTATTTCTTATCCCCTTTTTCGGGACGTACCCAGCCTTCAATCACGGTTTGGCGGGCGCGGGAGAGGGCGAGTTTGTTGTCTTCGACGTTTTTGGTAATCGTGCTGCCTGCGCCCGTGGTTACTTTGTTGCCGAGTGTGACGGGTGCGACTAGGACGCAGTTTGAACCGATGCGGACTTCGTCGCCGATGACGGTTTTGTGTTTGTTCACGCCGTCGTAGTTGGCAATGATCGTGCCTGCGCCGAAGTTGGTTTTGCTGCCGACTTCGGCGTCGCCGATGTAGGTGAGGTGGTTGGCTTTGGTGCCTTTGCCGATGGCGGCGTTTTTGATTTCGACGAAGTTGCCGACGTGTACGTCGTCTGAAAGGCGGGCTTGCGGACGCAGGCGGGCGTAGGGGCCGATTTGGTTGTTTTGTCCGACTTCGCAGTCTTCTAGGTGGGAGAAGGGGGCGATTTTGCTGTTTGCGCCGATTTTGGCGTTTTTGATGACGCAGTTTGCGCCGATTTCGACGTTGTCGCCGATTTCGATGTCGCCTTCGAGGACGACGTTGACGTCAATTACGACATCTTGTCCGTGTTTCAGACGACCCCTTAAGTCGAAGCGGGCGGGGTCGCGCAGGGTGACGCCTGCTTTGAGCAAGGCTTGCGCCTGTTCGGTTTGGAAGATGCGTTCGAGTTCGGCGAGCTGGAGTTTGTTGTTCACGCCGGCGGCGAGGTGGGAGGCGCGCACTTGGACGGGATGGACTTTGATGCCGTCGGCAACGGCTTTGGCGATGAGGTCGGTCAGGTAGTATTCGCCTTGGGCGTTGTTACTGGAGAGGGTGTCCAGCCAGTTTTCGAGTTTGGCGTTGGGCAGGACGAGGATGCCTGTGTTGATTTCGCGGACGGCTTTTTGGGCGGCGTCGGCGTCTTTTTCTTCGACGATGGCGGTTACGCTGCCTTGGCTGTCGCGGATGATGCGGCCTAAGCCTGTCGGGTCGGCGGGAACGTCGGTCAACAGTCCGACTTCGCTGCCTGCGGCTTCGAGCAGGGTTTCGAGGGTGGCAGTGTCAATCAGGGGAACGTCGCCGTACAGCACCAGCGTGCGGCCTTCGGCGGCAAGGTGGGGCAGGGCGGTTTTGACGGCGTGGCCGGTGCCGAGTTGTTCGGTTTGTTCGACCCAGACGACGTCGCGTTTGACGGTGTCCAAAACTTGGTCTTTGCCGTGTCCGATGACGACGCAGATGTTTTGGGGATTCAGGGCGGCGGCGGTGTCGATAACGCGCTCGACCATGGGCTTGCCGCCGATGCGGTGCAGCACTTTGGGCATTTGGGAATACATGCGCGTGCCTTTGCCGGCGGCGAGGATGACAATGTTGAGGGGTGTGGCGGACATGATGGACTTTCTCGAATGCAATGTTGATGAAGGGAGTATTTAGGGGTCGTCTGAACGGGGTTTTGGGGTTTCAGACGACCTTTTTATTTGGGTTTGGCGTGCGGACGTTTGGAGATTATGGTTTGTTGGGTTTGGGGGTGAACCGGTAAGAGTCGGCATGGCTGCCATGTTCCAAGCGGTCGAGTGTGGTCGGTTTCAGGGGCGTGCGCGCGGATGTATCGGCGGGACGGCTGTCGAAGTCGTAGCGGTCTGTGGTGCAGCCGCTCAGGATGGCGGCGGTAACGAAAATCAGGGCGAGGGAACGCATGGTTTTCTCCTTGTGAAGAACGGCAGATGTGGGACGAACGGGATGGCGGTTATGTTTGAGGTCGTCTGAAACGGAAAAAACGGTTTCAGACGACCTCTGCGGGCGGATTATTCCTCAGTTTGGGTTTCGGGCGCGGTTTGTCCGGCGCCTTGGGGTTTGTTCCATGTCGTGCCGCGTACGTTTTCTTGGTCGCCGTGCAGCGGTTTGAGGGTGCGGCGTTCGGGGCGGTATTGGTTGTAACGCATATCGCGGGAGTAGGTGCCGTCTTCGTAATAGATGCGCGTGCCTTTTTCGTATTTGGGGCGCAGGGAGGTGTGGCCGGATTCGTTTTGGTAGGTTTCCCAGGTACAGCCGGTCAGGGCGGCTGCGGCGGCGAGGATGAGGGCGGTGTATCGCATGATGGTTGTCCTTGTGGTCGGGCGGCTTGGTGCCGTTGTTCAAACCCGATATTGTAAAGGTTTCAGACGAGTGCCGACAGTTTTTCGGCACATTCGGCGAGCGCCTGCATATCTTTTGCAACGGCGTCGGTAAAGGGCAGGGGATGGGCTTTGCTGCCGAACCATATGGTTTTCATGCCCAGCTCTTTGGCTTGATGCAGGTTGTCCGCGCTGTCGTCGATCATGATGCACTGTTCGGGCGTGGCGTCGAGCAGGCGGCAGACGGTCAGGTAGGCTTGCGGGTCGGGCTTGTAGCGCAGCCCGAAGTCGTCCGTGCCGAAGAGTGCGTCAAAACGGTTTTCCAAACCCAATGCCCCGATGATGGCGCGGACGTAAAACGAAGGGCCGTTGGAAAAAACGGCTTTGCGTCCTTTCAGACGACCTAAAACGCTTTCGGTTCCCTCCATGCCCTCCAATTTTGCCAAGATTTGCGCGATGGGATGGCTTTCGCGCAGAAACTCGCGGATGTCGATTTCGGGATGGTGGATTTGCAGGCCGGCAAGCGTCGCGCCGTATCGGTGCCAATAGTCCTGACGCAGGTCGGATGCCGCTTCTTCGGAGAGCTTGAGGCGTTGCGCCATGTAGTCGGTCATGGCGCGGTTGATGATATAGAAAATGCCTGCATCGGCGTTGTGCAGCGTGTTGTCGAGGTCAAAGAGCCAAACGGGGGAAAGGTTCATGTCGTGTGTTGGTGCGGATTTTGTTATGATGTTTCGTATTTTACCCGTACAAAGGTTAGAGAATGAAACTGAAATTATCCGCCCTCGCCCTCTTGCTGGCTTCGGCAAACTTATCCGCCCAGACTGAAGTGCGCCTTGCCGTACACAAATCCTTCAGCCTGCCCCAATCCGCCATCGCGCAGTTTGAAAAAGCCAACGATGCCAAAGTCTCCGTCATCAAAGCGGGCAGCGGCAACGAAATGCTCAACAAACTGATTCTCAGCAAGGCAAACCCGATTGCCGACGCGGTTTACGGTTTGGACAACGCCAACATCGGCAAAGCGCGCGAAGCAGGCATATTGGCGGCGGCGCAGCCCAAATCCGCACCCGTTTCAGCGGGGATGCCCGTTATCGCGGCGGTCAATTACGGCTACGTTACCCTCAACTACGACAAAAAATGGTTTGAACAGAAAAAACTGCCGCTGCCCAAAACCTTGCAGGACCTGACCCGCCCCGAATATAAAAACCTGCTGGTGACGCCCTCGCCCGCCACCTCCTCGCCCGGACTTGCCTTCCTGATGGCGAACATCGGCAGCATGGGTGAAGAGGGCGCGTTCAAATGGTGGGCGCAGATGCGTCAAAACGGCGTGAAAGTTGCCAAAGGCTGGAGTGAAGCCTATTACACCGACTTCACCCAAAACGGCGGCGCGTATCCGCTCGTCGTCAGCTACGCCGCCAGCCCCGCCGCCGAAGTCCACTACTCCAAAGGCAAATACAGCGTGCCGCCGACCGGCAACCTCTTCCTCAAAGGCGGCGTGTTCCGCCAAGTCGAAGGCGCGGCAGTCTTGAAAGGCGCGAAACAGCCCGAACTGGCGGCGAAACTCGTACAGTGGCTGCAAAGCGGCGAAGTGCAAAAAGCCCTGCCGACCGAAATGTGGGTCTATCCCGCCGTGAAAAACACGCCGCTGCCCAAAGTGTTCGAGTTCGCCCAAGCACCGAAACAAACCGACTCGCCCAGCCGCAACGACATCGACACCAAACAGAAACAATGGGTCAGCCGCTGGACGAAGACCGTGTTAAGGTAAGCGGAGGTGTAGGAAATCGTCGCGTTGTTTACACTTTTTCTACGGCGGACAGCTTTTGTTTTTGCTTGAATGATTCTTAGGCAGCTATCCGGAATTATCAAGAACAGAGCGGGTTTCCCGTGTCTATCGACATTCTTGACAATGCCGGATAGCTGCTCAAACGGGTCTTCAAGCAAAAGCAAAAAGTGTAAACAACACTGTTGATTTCTACAGGAAACCCAAAAACGGCTTCAACCGTATCGAAACCGTGTTTTCAGACGACCCCTTACCGTTTCGTTTTGAATGAAGGAATCCCATGAAGCCCCTACTTTACGCCTTCACGCTGACCGCACTGGGCGGCTGCTTCTACACCGAAACCCCATACGGGCGCACCGCCGTCCTCGACCTGCCCGTCCATTCCCAAACCACCATTAATAAAACCGTTACCGTCAACGCCCCGCCGGGAACGACCGTCATTTATCAAGACAGCGAGCCGGTCCACCGCTACGGCTATCCCTACCCGCCTTACCCGCGCCCGTATCCCGCGCGTCGGGTTTACCGGTATTGAAAAATGTCTGTGAAAGCGATCTATGAAAAACTGACCCAGTTGCCTACCATCATCGGTCTGGATAATGAAGTCCTGTTGATTGAGGAGCTTCAAAAAAGCGAGATAGAAGACATCAGGCAAAATCTGGACAACTTCTTGTCTATATTGGATGACCTGCAGATTTCGCATCAAAGTGACGGCATATTCGGCGTGACGCCTGAGAACAAGCACATTTTTTTCGGTTTTGTTTTTTGGCTTCAGTCCGTTCAAAATAAAATTGGAATGGATATAAGCCGATACGCCGATGGGTTTGATACGGATTTCAGCTGCAATTTGACCATATAAGGACGGATAAAAACCGTATTCCTTATCGGCACGCTGTTTCAGACGACCTCTTTCTAAATCACGGCACTTTGTCCGTCCCGACTTTCTTACAGTGTCTTCCCGCCGTTTTTTCCCGTAAAATAATGCCTTTAACTCACGATACTTGTTTTCAGACGACCCGTCCCCACCGTAGAGCTCGTCTGAAATCCACTCTATCTCAATCAAAACAATACAATGATTCAAAAAATATTCTCATGGTTCGAATCCCGAATCGACCCCTATCCCGAAGCCGCCCCGAAAACGCCTGAAAAAGGGCTGTGGCGGTTTGTCTGGAGCAATATCGAAGGCTTGCGCAAATGGATTGCCGTTTTGGCGGTGTTTACCGCCGGTATCGGCATTATGGAAGCCCTGTTGTTTCAATTTATGGGCAAAGTCGTGGACTGGCTCGGCAAATACACGCCTGCAACTCTGTTTGACGAAAAAGGCTGGGCGTTGACGGCGATGGCGGGAATGATGGTGTTTTTCGCCCTCTGGACCTTCCTTGCTTCCAACGTGCGCCTGCAAACCCTGCAAGGCGTGTTTCCCATGCGCCTGCGCTGGAATTTCCACCGCCTGATGCTGGGGCAAAGCCTCGGTTTCTATCAGGACGAATTTGCCGGCCGCGTGTCCGCCAAAGTCATGCAGACCGCGCTGGCGATGCGCGACGTGGTGATGACGGTTGCCGACATGGTTGTGTATGTGCTGGTGTATTTCATCACGTCCGGCGTGATTTTGATTTCGTTCGACAGCTGGCTGCTGCTGCCCTTTATCGGCTGGATTATCGGCTTTGCCTTAGTGATGCGCTTCCTGATTCCCAAGCTCGGGAAAACCGCCGCGCGTCAGGCGGATGCGCGCTCGCTGATGACCGGCCGCATTACCGATGCCTATTCCAACATCACCACCGTCAAACTCTTCTCCCACGGCGCGCGCGAAGCGGCTTACGCCAAGCAGTCGATGGAAGAATTTATGGTTACGGTACACGCCCAAATGCGTTTGGCGACGCTTCTGCACACATGCAGCTTCATCGTCAACAGCTCGCTGACCGCCGGTACGACCGCGCTGGGCATCTGGCTTTGGTATCACGGACAAGTCGGCGTCGGCGCAGTTGCCACCGCCACCGCGATGGCGTTGCGTGTCAACGGTTTGTCGCAATACATCATGTGGGAATCCGCCCGATTGTTTGAAAACATCGGCACCGTCGGCGACGGCATGGCGACCCTGTCCAAACCGCACACCATTCTCGACAAGCCGAACGCCCTGCCGCTGAAAGTATCACAAGGCGAAATAAAGTTCGAACACGTCGATTTCTCCTACGAAGCCGGCAAACCGCTGCTCAACGGCTTCAACCTCACCATCCGCCCGGGCGAAAAAGTCGGCTTGATCGGACGCAGCGGCGCGGGCAAATCCACCATCGTCAACCTGCTTTTGCGCTTTTACGAACCGCAAAGCGGCACGATCTCGATTGACGGGCAAAACGTCGACAGCGTAATCCAAGAAAGCCTGCGCGCCCAAATCGGTTTGGTTACGCAAGACACCTCGCTGCTGCACCGTTCCGTGCGCGACAACATCGTTTACGGCCGCCCAGATGCGACCGACGCCGAAATGATTTCCGCCGCCGAACGCGCCGAAGCCGCCGATTTCATCCCCAACCTTTCCGACGCCAAAGGGCGGCGCGGCTATGACGCCCACGTCGGCGAACGCGGCGTGAAACTTTCCGGCGGCCAGCGCCAACGCATCGCCATCGCCCGCGTCATGCTCAAAGACGCGCCGATTCTGCTGCTCGACGAAGCCACCAGCGCGCTCGACTCCGAAGTCGAAGCCGCCATCCAAGAAAGCCTCGACAAAATGATGGACGGCAAAACCGTCATCGCCATCGCCCACCGCCTCTCCACCATCGCCGCGATGGACAGGCTCATCGTCTTGGACAAAGGCCGCATCATCGAAGAAGGCAGTCACACCGAGTTGCTCGAGAAACAAGGCCTCTACGCCAAACTCTGGGCGCACCAAAGCGGCGGTTTCCTCAGCGAACACGTTGATTGGGAACATAATTGAACGTTTGAAGTAAGACAAAAGGTCGTCTGAAAATCCGGTTTTGAATTTCAGACGACCTCAGTGCAAAATCATCTCGACAGGGCGCAAGATTGCGCCCTTCTTTTTTGGGTATAAATTGCAAATCTGACTGAAGGATGGAAAGGTCGTCTGAAACCGAAAATCAGGTTTCAGACGACCTTTTTTGATTTCGGCATAACGATGCGCTAAACTTCCTGCTCGTGCCGCCTGACAGGCGGATGGCAGATTGCCCCTGTTCTCCTGATTCCGCCTGTTTTCATGAGCAAGCGGACAACAGGTTTCTGCCGCTTTACCGCAGCCGAGCCGATAAAAACACGACGGAGCGCATACCGCGACCAGTTTCGCGCCGTTCGGCTGAATATATGTTCCAAACCAAAAATCCATCTATAAAGGTCGTCTGAAAATGAAACCATTGCTGATTCAAACACTGCGCACTACGCTGACTGCGTCTGTCGTACTCATGCTCGCTGCCTGTTCGAGCCATAATTCCGACAAATCGGACAACAAGCCGCATACCCAGACCGCGAATACCGCCAAGCCCAAAGCCGTGGTCGCCCTTGCGCTTGGTGGCGGCGCATCCAAAGGCTTTGCCCATATCGGCATTATCAAAGTCTTGAAAGAAAACAATATTCCCGTCAAAGTCGTGACCGGCACATCCGCAGGCTCCATCGTCGGCAGCCTGTACGCTTCAGGCATGTCGCCCGACCGCCTCGAACTCGAAGCCGAAATTTTGGGCAAAACCGACTTGGTTGACTTGACCCTCTCCACCAGCGGCTTCATCAAAGGCGAAAAACTGCAAAATTACATCAACTACAAAGTCGGCAACCGCCCCATCCAACAATTTCCGATCAAATTCGCCGCCGTCGCCACCGATTTTGAAAGCGGCAAAGCCGTCGCCTTCAATAGGGGCAACGTCGGACAGGCAGTCCGCGCATCCGCTTCCATCCCCAACGTGTTCCAGCCCACCTTGATTGGCGGCCGCCGATACGTGGACGGCGGTCTGTCGCAACCCGTTCCCGTCAGCGCGGCTAAAAAACAAGGTGCCAATTTCATTATCGCCGTCGATATTTCCGCCCGTCCGGTGAAAAACGTCAACAAAAGCTTCTTCTCATATCTCGACCAAACGTTCAACGTCATGAGCATTCCGCTGCTCCAACATGAATTGGGTCAGGCAAACGTCGTGATCAAACCGAAAGTGTTGGAGATGGGTTCTATCGGCGGTTTCGACCAAAAACAACGCGCCATCCAACTGGGTGAGGAAGCCGCCCGCGCCGCCCTGCCGGAAATCAAGCGCAAACTCGCCGCCTATCAATATTAACCAACAGCCTACCGCAGCAAAAAGGTCGTCTGAAAACACAGTTTCAGCTTTCAGACGACCTCTAATATAGTGGATTAACAAAAATCAGGACAAGGCGACGAAGCCGCAGACAGTACAGATAGTACGGAACCGATTCACTTGGTGCTTCAGCACCTTAGAGAATCGTTCGCTTTGAGCTAAGGCGAGGCAACGCCGTACTGGTTTAAAGTTAATCCACTATACATCGCGGGACAGCATCAAAGGATGTTTTATGAACAACAAACTCATCGCCTTGATATTAATCGGCGTTTCGCTGAACGCAGCGGCAGACACTGCGGAAGACAATTTGATGAACGCGCGTTCCGCCTACCGCGCCGCCCTGAAGCAGCAAACCGGCAACGACAGCAAAATCATTTCCCTGCAAAGCGACCTTGAAGACGCGCAATACCGCCTGCAAAAAGCCCAAGCCGACATCGTCCGCTTGCAGGGCGAGCTTCAGGCGGCAATGAATGTGAAAAGCCAGCAGGCGGAAACCTTGAGGCAGGCTGGGCAGCAGCTCGATGCCGCGTGGGGCGCCGTGTACGGGCCGGGCGGAACCAAAGCAGTGCGGTAAACGGTTTGCTGCTTCGATGGATAGAGACCTTTGCAAAATTCCCCAAAATCCCCTAAATTCCCACCAAGACATTTAGGGGATTTTCCATGAGCACCTTCTTCCAGCAAACCGCACAAGCCATGATCGCCAAACACATCGACCGCTTCCCGCTATTGAAGTTGGATCAGGTGATTGATTGGCAGCCGATCGAACAATACCTGAATCGTCAAAGAACCCGTTACCTTAGAGACCACCGCGGCCGTCCCGCCTATCCCCTGTTGTCCATGTTCAAAGCCG
>NZ_CALNWV010000060.1:0-10222 GCF_940793045.1 Neisseria sp. Marseille-Q2251 | reverse complement strand
CGGCGATGAAGGGGTTTTTGCGGTGTGGGGTCATGGTTTTGGATTGGGGATGTTCGAGTGCGCCGATGCCGCCTTCCTGATAGGCGCGTATCCATCGCCGCAGGCGGGTTCGGGAGATGCCGTAGTGGTCTGCAGTACGCTGTTGGCTGCGTATGTGCAGGTAGTGGAGTACGGCTTGGTATTTGAAGTGTAATGTATATTTGGTCATAAAAAAACTGCACCTTGGTGGTTGGAGGGTATGTGTCCAACTTTTGGGGTGCAGTTCAAACCCGAAATACGGTTTTCAGACGACCTTTTTCTTACACTTTACGGTTTAAACGAACCTTATCCGCCGTAATAGGCTTTGGTCAGGATTTCCTCCATGTCGGCAACCAATGCCAGACGCGGGTTGGCGGGGGTGCATTGGTCTTCAAAGGACAGCATTGCCAGTTCTTTGCGGCCGTCGATGAAGGTTTTTTCGTCGATGCCCTGCTCTTTGAACGACATTTTGATGCCGACGTTGACCGCCAGTTCATGACAGGCGCGGGCGAAGGATTCTACGCCTTCGGCAGGGGTGGCGCACGGTAAGCCTAAGGTACGGGCGATTTCCTGATATTTCAGGTCGGCTTTGTAGTAGTTGTACTTCGGCCAAGTGGCGGTTTTCTGCGGGCGCGTGCCGTTGTAGCGGATGACGTGCGGCAGCAGGATGGCGTTGGCACGGCCGTGCGGAACGTGGTATTTGCCGCCGATTTTGTGCGCCATCGAGTGGTTGATGCCGAGGAATGCGTTGGAGAACGCCATGCCTGCGATGGTGGAGGCGTTGTGCATGTGTTCGCGCGCTTCGGGGTCGGACGCGCCGTGTTTGTAGGAGCGTTCGAGGTATTGGAACACGAGCTTGATGGCTTGCAGGGCGAGGCCGTCGGTAAAATCGTTGGCGAGCACGGAAACGTATGCTTCTACGGCGTGGGTCAGTACGTCCAGACCGGTGTCAGCGGTTACGCCGGCGGGGACGGTCATGGTAAACGCGGGATCGACGATGGCGATGGTCGGGGTCAGCGAGTAGTCGGCGATAGGGTATTTTTTGTCGCCGTCGCTGATGACGGTAAACGGCGTAACTTCGGAGCCGGTGCCCGATGTGGTGGGGATGCCGATGAATTTGGCTTTGCGGCCCAACTCGGGGAAGCGGAAGGCGCGTTTGCGGATGTCCATGAATTTTTGGACGAGGTCTTCAAAATCGACTTGGGGCTGTTCGTAGAAGAGCCACATGGCTTTTGCCGCGTCCATCGGCGAGCCGCCGCCCAGTGCGATGATGGTGTCGGGCTGGAAGCTGCGCATCAAATCGGTGCCTTTATAGACGGTTTGGACGCTGGGATCGGCCTCGACGTCGGTGAAAAGCTGGATGGTTACTTTGTTTTTGCGTTGGTGGAGCTGGTGGGTCACTTTATCGACGAAGCCCAAATCAACCATCGAACGGTCGGTCACAATCATGACTTTTTCGCAGTCTTTCATGTCTTGCAGGTATTGGATGGAATCGCGCTCGAAATAGATTTTGGCGGGTACTTTGAACCATTGCATGTTGTTTCTCCGACGGCCTACTTTTTTGATGTTTAACAGGTTGACTGCGCTGACGTTGCCGCCGACGGAGTTTTTGCCGTAAGAGCCGCAGCCCAAGGTCAGGGACGGCAGGAAGGCGTTGTAAACGTCGCCGATGCCGCCGAAGGTGGAGGGCGAGTTCCAAATCACGCGCAGGGCTTTGACGCGGGTGCCGAAGGTTTTTGCCAATTCATGGTCGGCGGTATGGATGGCGGCGGAGTGTCCCAAGCCGTCGAAGGCGACCATTTGTTCGGCAAACTGCAAACCTTGTTCGGTGGAATCCGCTTTGAGCATCGCCAGTACAGGCGAGAGTTTTTCGCGGGTCAGCGGCTCGTTGGGGCCGACTTCGCGGCATTCGGCGATGATGATGTTGGTTTTTTCAGGCACTTTAAACCCGGCCTGTTCGGCAATCCACGCCGCCGGTTTGCCCACAACGGCGGAATTGAGCTTCGCGCCGCCGCAGTTGGCGCAGTTTGCCGTAACGCCGAAGATGAAATCTTCGAGCATGGCTTTTTCTTTTTTGTTGGCGAAGTACACGCCGTAGGATTTGAACTCTTCAACTAGCTCTTTATAAATCTCTTTGTCGGCGATGACGGCTTGTTCGCTGGCGCAAATCATGCCGTTGTCGAACGCTTTGGACATCACGATGTCGTGTGCCGCCTGCTGGATGTTTGCCGTTTTTTCAACATAGGCAGGCACGTTGCCCGCCCCGACGCCGAGCGCGGGTTTGCCGCAGGAATAAGCGGCTTCCACCATCGCATTGCCGCCGGTCGCCAAAATCGTCGCTACGCCCGGATGTTTCATCAGCGCGGAAGTGCCTTCCATAGACGGTTTTTCAATCCACTGGATGCAGTTTTCCGGCGCGCCGGCGGCAATCGCGGCATCGCGCACGATTTGGGCGGCGTGGGCGGAACACTGCTGGGCGGAAGGGTGGAACGAGAAAATAATCGGATTGCGGGTTTTCAGCGCAATCAGGGATTTGAAAATGGTGGTGGAAGTCGGATTGGTGGTCGGCACGATACCGCAGACGACCCCGACCGGATCGGCGATTTCGGTGATGCCGGTTACATCGTCTTCGCTGATGACGCCTACGGTTTTCAAATCACGCAGGCGGCGCACGACGTTTTCGCAGGCAAACAGGTTTTTGGTTGCCTTGTCTTCAAATACACCGCGTCCCGTTTCTTCGACCGCGTGCATGGCGAGTACACCATGTTTGTCCAGCGCGGCAATGGAGGCTTTGGCAACGATATAATCAATCTGCTCCTGATTCAGCTTGCGAAACTCGTCCAACGAGCGCAAACCCTTTTCAACCAAACTGTTGACCTCGGCGATGGCGGGGCTGACGACATTGTCGGCTGATGCGTTCATGGTGTATCTCCTTGATATAAGGTGGCAATAAAGACGATAAATTTTCACTACGATTACTATAAGTAATTTTGTTACATTTCTCTTTGACTTACATCACAAACCATGCATGCTGTTTTCAGACGACCTCTTTCAGGATTTTTCTGTTTTTAATACATTGAAATAAAATCATTTTAACGAGTTTGATAAAAGAGGCCGCCGAGTCTTCCCCTTTTGCCATATTGCTATTGTTTTGCCCGCCGCAATTCATATGAAAATGAAATTTTTTGAATTTTGTATCGAAATTACAAAACAACCTTTCAAACAAAATTTGCAGGCAAAACGGACAAGGTCGTCTGAAAACCAAATTAAAGTTTTCAGACGACCTTGTCGCATATTCACAAGAGATTGTCGGGAAAACGATAGTTTTTTTCTACAATTTCAGATATTAAACTTATAAAATACAACCATTCTCATTTGTACAATGAACGGAGAAATTGATGTTCCGACCCAATCTGACCGCTGCCGCCGTTGTGGCCGCTTTATCTTCCACTGTATTTGCCGCCGAAACGGTCGAGCTGGATACCGTCCATGTGAAGGGGCAGCGTTCGTATAACGCGATTGCCACCGAGAAAAACGGCGATTACAGCTCGTTTGCCGCCACCGTCGGCACAAAAATTCCCGCTTCTTTACGCGAAATTCCGCAATCCGTCAGCATCATCACCAACCAGCAGGTAAAAGACCGCAACGTTGATACCTTTGACCAATTGGCGCGCAAAACGCCGGGTCTGCGCGTGTTGAGTAATGACGACGGCCGCTCATCGGTTTATGCGCGCGGCTACGAATACAGCGAATACAACATCGACGGTCTGCCCGCGCAGATGCAGAGTATCAACGGCACGCTGCCCAACCTGTTTGCCTTCGACCGCGTCGAAGTGATGCGCGGCCCGAGCGGCTTGTTCGACAGCAGCGGTGAGATGGGCGGTATTGTGAATTTGGTGCGCAAACGCCCGACCAAAGAGTTCCAAGGCCATGCAGCGGCAGGGTTTGGTACGCACAAACAATATAAAACCGAAGCCGACGTTTCAGGTCCTCTGAACGCCGACGGCAGCGTTCGCGCCCGTGTGATGGCGCAAACTTCGGGCGCGTCTCCCCGTCCTGCCGAGAAAAACAACCACCACGAAACCTTCTACGCGGCGGCGGATTGGGACATCAACCCCGACACGACTTTGGGCGTAGGCTATCTCTACCAGCAACGCCACCTCGCACCGTACAACGGCCTGCCCGTCGGCAGCAGCGGTAATTTGCTGTCCCTGCCCAACCACACCTTTGTCGGCGCGGATTGGAACAAATTCAAAATGAACAGCCATGACGTGTTCGCCGATCTGAAACATTATTTTGACGACGGCGGCTACGGCAAAATCGGTATGCGCTATTCCGACCGCGATGCCGACTCCAACTACACCTTCGCCGCCAACAAACTTTCTGCCGACAATAAGGCAAACGTCGTCGGCTTAGGCACGGAAATCAAACAAAAAGCCTTCGCAGTTGACGCAAGTTACAGCCGTCCGTTTGCCTTGGGCAACACCGCAAACGAACTCGTCGTCGGCGCGGACTACAACCGCCTGCGCAGCACCAACGAACAAGGCCGTGCAGCCGTTGCGCGTAATGTTGCCTTGGGCGATTTCCACTCTGTTCCCTATGTCAACCTGATGCAGAACGCCCGTGCCGGCGCGCGTGGTTACAGCCATACCGTCGCTACTGAAAACCTTGACGAATTCGGCGTTTACGGCAAATCCGTCTTCCATCCGGTCGACAGGCTGTCGCTCATCGGCGGCTGGCGTTTGGGACACTACAAAATCGAAGCGGGCGATGGCGACGAGTTGCACAAAGCCAGCAAAACCAAGTTCACCGGCTACGCAGGCGCGGTTTACGACCTGAACGACAACAACAGCCTCTACGCCAGCTTCTCCCAACTCTACACGCCGCAAACCAGCCTCGGCACCGACGGCAACCTGCTTAAAGCGCGCGAAGGCAACCAGTTTGAAGTCGGCTACAAAGGCAGCTACATGGATGACCGCCTCAACACCCGCGTCTCCCTCTACCGCCTGAAAGACAAAAACGCCGCCGCACCGCTGAACCCGAACAACCGCAACACCCGTTACGCCGCCTTGGGCAAACGCGTGATGGAAGGCGTTGAGACCGAAATCAGCGGCGCGATTACACCGAAATGGCAAATCCACGCAGGTTACAGCTATCTGCACAGCCAAATCAAAACCGCCGCCAACTCGCGCGATGACGGCATCTTCCTGCTGATGCCCAAACACAGCGCAAACCTGTGGACAACTTATGAAGTTACGCCCAAGCTGACCCTCGGCGGCGGCGTGAACGCGATGAGCAGCATCTCCTCGGCGGCAGGGCTGCGCGCAGGCGGCTACGCCACATTCGACGCCATGGCGGCATACCGCTTCACGCCCAAACTGAAGCTGCAAATCAACGCCGACAACATCTTCAACCGCCACTACTACGCCCGCGTCGGCAGCGCAAACACCTTCAACATTCCCGGCTCGGAGCGCAGCCTGATGGCAAACCTCCGCTACGACTTCTAAAAACGGGAAAAGCAAAAGGAAAACAAATCACCGCCAAAAACCAGAAGACCAACACATTACGGAAACAGACCGGACAGGCAGGGCACACTACCTGTCCGGTTTTATCATTTATGTTCCATGTTTGACATATAGTGGATTAAATTTAAATCAGGACAAGGCGACGAAGCCGCAGACAGTACAGATGGTACGGAACCGATTCACTTGGTGCTTCAGCACCTTAGAGAATCGTTCTCTTTGAGCTAAGGCGAGGCAACGCCGTACCGGTTTAAAGTTAAGCCACTATAGAAAAAACAGCAGACGCAGCCCAAAGGTCGTCTGAAACATCCGACAACCCGATAACACACACAACACACCCCACCAACACAACCGACAACCCCGCCATGACCTCACGCACCGCACACTGGCAAGCCGCCCGCCTGCTGCAAGCCGAAGAAACCCACATCCGCTCCGAGCACACCGGCCGCAGCTACCGCATCCAAACCGCCGCTATCGGCGACCCGCCCCCGCAAGGCTATCCCGTCCTCCATATCCTCGACGGCGACGCCTTCTTTCCCGCCGCCCTCAGCATGGCACAATCCCTGCTCATCAACCCCATGACCCGAAGCCGCGCCGCCTGCCTCATCGTCAGCATCGGCTACCCCAACGGCGAAGTCCGCGACCTGACACAGCGCGCCCTCGACTACACCCCGCCCCTGCCAGAAGCCGCCACCGAAGCAGACCGCCGCCAATACGGACAAGCCGACCGCTTCGCCGCCTTCCTCGACCACGAACTCGCCCCGGCCCTCGCCGCCAAACACCCCGTCAACCCCAAAGAACAAGCCCTGTTCGGACACTCCTTCGGCGCATTGTTCGGACTCTATTCCCTCTTCACCGCCCCCGACCGCTTCAAACACAACCTGCTCGCCTCCCCCTCCGTCTGGTGGCACAACCGCCGCGTCCTCGACTTCCTCCCGTCCGCCCTTCCCACCGACACCGCCGTCCGCATCAGCGTCGGCGAACACGAAGGCCGCAGCAACCGCCCCGAACAAATCGGCAGGGAAATGGTCGCCCAAGCCAAACTGCTTGCCGGCACCCTCCAACACCTCGGCGCAGACGCACAATTCACCCTCTACCCCAACGCCAACCACGGCAACACCCCCTTCTACGCCCTCCCCGACCACATCGAATACCTCCGCCAAGCGTGGCAGAAGAAATAAACAGGCAGAAACGAAAAGCCGTATTCCAAACAAAGAGAAATACGGCTTGAGTGATGGCGGTTAGGGATTTTCAGACGACCTTGATTCAATTTTTTATGCAATCGACGTAGGTTTTATTCAATTAAATTGGAAATCCAACCCGTAGCGTGGGCTTCGCCCACGAAATCTACTATCTAACAATCCAAATCAGACAACAGCCGAATGGGCTTTCATTTCAGCATTCATCCCGTGGGCGAAGCCCACGCTACTTGTTGCTGCAACGACAACTTGTCCCTTCCCCGTCCGGCGGGGGAAGGTTAGGATGGGGGTGGCCTTTTGGGTTTATAGTGGATTAACTTTAAACCAGTACGGCGTTGCCTTGCCTTGCCGTACTATCTGTACTGTCTGCGGCTTCGTCGCCTTGCCCTGATTTAAAGTTAATCCACTATAGGTTAAATCAAATTCGTACAACCCATAGAGCCACCCTCTCCCCGCTCCCTCTCCCGCCAGACGGGAGAGGGAGCGGGTTACCAGTCGAAACGAGGTCGTCTGAAAACTCTGAGAGTTGAGTTTTGGAGAAACTCGTTCA
Organism: Neisseria sp. Marseille-Q2251; assembly: GCF_940793045.1. Lineage (NCBI taxonomy): Bacteria > Pseudomonadati > Pseudomonadota > Betaproteobacteria > Neisseriales > Neisseriaceae > Neisseria > Neisseria sp. Marseille-Q2251. The sequence goes on along the minus strand of NZ_CALNWV010000060.1, from coordinate 2,933 downwards.
CCCTCGTTTTCAGACGACCTTTATTCAATCAATACAGGCTTGGGACTCAAGTAGCGTGGGCTTTGCCCACGAAATCCACCACCTAATAATCTGAATCAGTTATCTTTGTCCGTGTATTCATCTCATGAGCAAAGCCCACGCTACGGGAGATCTTTGCAAAAAAAACCTTCCTGTCATCGGTAATCCGGATTTATTCTGTCTGAATCTTTTTTCTAAAAATCTTAGTGATTAACCATCCCAGTAAAAACCACCAAATTGCATTCAGAAAGATAAATACCCAATTGGCTAACGGGCCATTTACATAATTGGAAACGAATAAGGACAAAATGGAAAAGGGAAAGGCTAAGACGAAGAGAAGAAAACCTCCCCAGCTCCCCTCTGTACTATCACCCAAAATAACCATTGATGCGATTAGATAGATTAATGCCAACAAGATACCTAATTTATTTTTAAAGAAAGACATATATCACTTCCTCTTGTTTTCTATAAGTATAAAGCACAAATCAAAACGTTAACCAAGTCGGGCGCAGCGTTCCATATGGGCGGACGCTTCCGCGGCATCTCCGGTAAAAGGCTGCAATCGGTTTATGTTCAGGAAAAGCGATATCTGTCCAACAGCAGGCTGCGCATTACCCGCAAACCCCTGATTGGCGGCAAATGGAAAACCTCCGGCACCACTAATCGACAAGCTCGGAAGAAACCTAATCCGTAGCGTGGGCTTCGCCCGCGAACCTGCTGCCTGAAAATTCGAATCGGATGGTTGTCTTTATCTTCATTTCGCGGGCAAAGCCCACGCTACGGGTCGTCTGAAAACCTGTTTTCAATTTTCAGACGACCTTCTTGCAACGTCCACCTTTTCTGTGCTCAAACCGTCCTAACGCTCGATGCCGCCACACAACCGCTCGACGATTTCCGCTGCGCTGCCGGGGCGGCACAATCCTGCGTTTTGTCCTGCCCAAAATGGGGAAAAGTCATAGCAGCCTTGTTTTTCGGCGGCGGCTTTCAATGCTCCGGCGGCTGCGCCTGCCAAGGGGAACGGTAGCGCTGCGTCATTCATCGGACCGGCTTCGCGTATGAAACGGTTGTAAAGTCCGCGCGCTGCGCCGCCGCTGAACAAGTTGGTCACTACGGTATCTTCGGGACGGGCGGCTTGGATGGCGGCGCGGTGGGCGGGTTTGATCAGGGCTTCGTCTGCAAGCAGGAAGGCGGTTCCGACCTGCACTGCGGACGCGCCCAATCCCAACGCGGCGCGGACGGCAGCGGCATCAGAAACGCCACCCGCGGCTATGACGGGCAGGCGCACGGCCTTGCGGACGGCGGGCAACAGGGCGAACAAGCCGCTTTGGCTGTCGGGATGGCGGTTTAAAAACCATCCCCGATGACCGCCCGCTTCCCACGCTTGGGCTATCACGACATCCGCGCCGTTTTGCTCCAGCCAAACGGCTTCTTCGACCGTCGTCGCGCTGCTCCACACTTCCGCGCCCGTCGCTTTGACGCGCTGCAAGTATTCGGGCGCGGGCAAGCCGAAGTGGAAGCTGACCACAGGCGGGCGGTAACGTTCCACACATGCCAACGCATCGGCATTAAACGGCTGCCGTCCGCCGCCGCTGGGAATGTCGTTTTCCGTCAGCCCGTAAGCCTCGAAATACGGACGCAACACAGCAAACCATGCCTCGTATTGCGCGCGCTCGGCAGACGGCGTGCGGTGGGCGAAAAAGTTGAGGTTGTACGGACGGCCGCCGCCCTCCTGCTTCATCCGCGCCAACGCTTTTTCCAAACCCACGGCATCGTACATCGCCCCCGCCAACGAACCCAAAGCGCCGGTTTTGCCGACAGCCAAAGTCAGTGCTGTGTCATGTGCAAACGCCATCGGTGCTTGAATCAGCGGATAGCGCAGTGAGGATAAAATGCGGCTCATGTCTGTTTCTCCTTGTAATCTGTTTGGTCAGCCGGCTTGAAATTTCTTCAGTTTAAATACGCGGACTGACCATGTGGAACATGGCTGAATTTTGCCACAAAAAATAGTCGGACATGACTGCAAGGTCGTCTGAAAACAAATCTTGGCATTTTGTGTCAAGCGGGTGTTTGCGAAACCAAACATATTGGAAAACCACCCCTCCTATTCAACCCGATATAGAAAAAGGTCGTCTGAAAACCCTGTTTCGGGTTTTCAGACGACCTTTGCTTTGCCTTCAAACAGGCTTTAGGTCAGGATTACCATTGGTAACCGACACCTGCGGTCGCGCCGTAGTGGCCGCGTGAGTTGCCGGTAGCGGTACCTTTGATGATCCAGTTGCCGCCGTCGGAAATGCTGGAGAAGCCGACTGCGTAACCGCTTTCACCGCGGTAAACGCCGCCTGCAACCGCCATCATGCTCTTACCCGGCAGGTAGGCTTGCGGCAGGCCTGCCACCGCCATGGCTGCTGCGGTACCGGCTTTGGAGTCGCTTTCCACATTGTCGATACGTTGGTTGATTTGGTTGCCCATGTTCACCACGTAATTGCCGATGTTGGTCACGTTTTGGTTAATCGCCTGGTTGGTGTAATACAACTGGCTGCCGTTGATCGCATCGGTCGAATCCGCCGATACCACGCCTGCCGCCACACCTTGTACCTGACGGGTCTCGTCCGTACCGTTGCCGACGGTGACGACGCCGGCGACTTTGTTCGCGGCGGCAGCCGAACCTGCTTTACCTGCCACGGCTTTGTCGTTCAGGCCGCCGTAGGTGTAGGCTTCGCCTTTGGCCGCATCAGCCGTATGGATGCCTTGGGTTTGGGCGCGGTCGCCGAGGTAGACGGAGTCGTTGACCGTGGCTTTGATGTTGCTGCCCAGTGCGTAGGCGTTGTCGGCGGATACGTTGTTGTTGTTACCGATGGAGTAAGAACTGTTGCCGCTTACTACAGTCGGGTCACCGATGGCGCCGGAGTTTTTGC